>JALZCF010000581.1 GCA_030863245.1 Chloroflexota bacterium | reverse complement strand
ACCACACGAGCCGGTCATTCCGATGGAAAGCACGCACGTCGTCGCGCTCGTCGGCGCCGATGTGTTCGGCAAACCCCTCTCCAAGGAGCATGTCCACCGTCCGGAGCTCGTCGCTCGGTTAGGTGGTGTTGCCATGGGTACACCCATCACGCCCGATCTTGTTGCCCGCATTCTTACCCACCGCCAGGGCGGCCTCCAATACGTCCCCGATACAGTGCACTTCCTCCCCTTCCTCAACAAAGTCGAAGACCCCGCCGACGCCATTCAAGCAGAAGAGATGGCGCAGCTACTGTTGGAGCATCCGCGAGTACGAGAAGTTATCCTGGGTTCTCTTCACGAGTTGCGGGGCGGTGAGCAGAGTGTAACCGCCGATCGACAATCAACACCGAGATTGGAGAGTGGAGATTGGAGAGTGGAGATTGGAGAGTGGAGACTGAGGGGTTCCAGGTTGGCTCCAATCTCCCGTCGGAGTCGCTCTGCTGCCGTTGTGCTCGCAGCGGGCATGGCCACGCGCTTTGGGGAGACAAAGCAGTTGCTCGACTGGCGGGGGAAAGCGCTGGTGGCGCATGTGGCCGAGGTGGCGCTAGAGGTATGCGAGACGGTGTTGGTGGTGGTAGGGCACGAGGCGGATCAGGTGGCGCGTGCGGTCGACCACCTGCCGGTCGAGGTGATCTTTAACGAGCACTTCGCGTCGGGCCAGGGGAGTTCGGTAGCAGCGGGCGTGGCGGCGCTGATGGAGATGTCACGCCCCTTCATCGGCGAGGCGTTCTTCTTGCTTGCCGATCAACCGCTTGTTACACCCGGGCTGCTACGCCAGCTACGAGCGGTGCGCGGTCTCCATCGCATTGCCGTGCCACGTTATGGGGGGCAGCATGGAAACCCTGTGCTCTTCGATGTTGCGCTCTTCCCCACGCTGCGCGATTCAAGGGGAGATGTGGGCGGACGTGCGCTCTTCGCGGCCCATCGTGAGGAGATTGCCTGGCTGGACGTGGCGGATGAAGCAGTACTGCGCGATGTGGACACGCCCGAAGATTGGGAATCCTTCGGTTAGCTATGCCTGTTTCTATTCTCGAGCGCCCTGCTCCCCCTCCTGACCAACGGCTCCCCTATGGAGAAGAGAAATTGCAGTATGCTGATCTGAGATTGCCAGATGGGCCAGGGCCACACCCGGTAGTAGTCAACGTGCACGGAGGGTTCTGGCGAGCAAAGTACGATCTGGAGCATGCGAGCCATCTTTGCGCGGCGCTGACCGAGGCGGGTTACACTACCTGGAACTTGGAGTACCGCCGTGTTGGCAACGAGGGTGGCGGTTGGCCGGGGACCTTTCTGGATGCGGCAAAGGGTACTGATTATCTGCGCACCATCGCATTGGAGTATAACTTAGACCTTGACCGGGTCATCGTGATGGGGCACTCGGCCGGAGGGCATCTGGCGCTCTGGCTCACAGGACGCCACCGTCTCTCCCCAGGCACGCCGCTCTACGACCCGCAGCCCTTGCCCTTGCATGCTGCTATCTCGTTGGCGGGCGTCGTCGATCTGCGTTGGGCCTCGGCACAGCGTCTAAGTGACGACGGCGAGGCGACGGACCGACTGATGGGTGGTCGCCCTGCTGAGTATCCTGAGCGGTACGACATCGCTTCGCCCATCGAACTGCTCCCACTCGGCGTCCCGCAGATCCTGCTCCATGGAACAGCAGATAGCCGTGTACCCTTCGAGATTAGCCAGCGATATGTTGATGCAGCGCGTGCTCAAGGGGAGGAGGTCGAACTGGTGGCGCTGCCTGGCGCGGGGCACTTTGAGTTGATCGATCCAGAGACGAAGGAGTGGGGAGCCGTCATGGAGGCAGTACGGCGAGTACTGGGTTGAACGATACCATTAGAACGGTAGGGACGGATAACTGCGTAACAAAACATGTTCTATGCCCGATTGGTGTCACTTACACGAGCATTCAATCGGTGCGCCATTTTCATAAGTGAGTAAAGCGTATGTCTCAACTAAACTTTACCTTGATGCACCTCTCTCGCCCTCCAGTAGAGAAAAGTAAAGGCAAAGCGCCAGGACTATTGCTGCTGCATGGCGTGGGGGCGAATGAGGAGGATTTGATGGGTCTCGCGCCCTATCTGGACCCTCGCTTCCACATTATCTCGGCGCGTGCGCCGATCGAGATGGGGCCAGGAATGTACGGGTGGTATTGGATCCAGATGTTATCAGACGGCTCCTTTCTTTACAGCGAGGAGGAGGCGCGGCAGAGCGTAGAGCCACTCAGCGATTTTGTCGAGGAGATCCTCGACGCATATGAGCTGGATCGCGAGCGCTTCTACCTCGTCGGCTTCTCACAGGGTGCGATCCAGAGCTGCGCCCTGCTGCTCACCGAGCCAGAGAAGATGGCGGGAATCGTGGCGATGAGCGGGCGCTGGCCTGAGCCTGCCGAGGAAGAGCGAGCGTCCGACGAGCGGCTAGCCGGCAAGCCGGTCCTTGCCGTGCATGGGATGTATGATCCCGTCATCCCCATTCACTATGGCCGCGAACTCAAGGCGAAATTCGAGGCGCTCCCCGTCGATTTCACCTACCAAGAATTCCCGATGCAACATAATGTAAGCGAGGCAAGTTTGAGACTGGTGAGTGAGTGGTTGACGGAACAGCTCGATGGGGAGAAAGAGAGATGAAAGACGATCTGCAAGCCGAAATCCGCACTCTGCAATCCTCGATTGAAGCTGCACGTGGGGTGCAAAAGGTCGATCTGCTGCTGCGTGGCGGGACGCTGGTGAATGTGTTGAGCGGGGAGATGTACGAGACGGATGTTGCCATCCACGATGGATGGGTGGTCGGCCTGGGAGAGGGCTACGAGGGCAGGGAGGTGGTAGATTGCTCCGGCAAGTGGATCGCACCTGGCTTCATCGACGGACACATGCACGTCGAGAGCACGCTGGTGACGGTCCCAGAGTTCGCTCGTGCCGCGTTATCCCGGGGCACCGTTGCTGCCATCCTTGATCCGCATGAGATCGCGAACGTACATGGTATCGAGGGCATTCTCTATATCCTGGAAAGCCGCAAAGGGATACCTCTCAAGGCGTTCGTCATGGCTTCCTCCTGTGTGCCGGCAACACATATGGAGACGGCGGGAGCGGAACTGAGCGCGGAGGATCTGGTGCCGCTCTTTGATGAGGAGGGTGTTATCGGCCTCGCCGAGGTGATGAACTTCCCTGGTGTTGTTTTCGGCGACGAGGGTGTGCTGGCCAAGGTGGTGGCAGCGCAGCGCGATAATGTGGTGATCGACGGGCACGCGCCCGGGTTAAGCGGGCGCGATCTGAACGCCTATATTGCCGCAGGCGTGGGGAGCGACCATGAATGCACGACACTCGAGGAGGCGCGCGAGAAACTGCGCAAAGGCATGCACGTCATGATCCGGGAGGCTAGCACCGCGAAGAACCTTGAGACGTTGCTGCCTCTCGTTACTCCAGCGAACGAGCGTCGCTGTTGCTTCGTCACCGACGACCGCCATCCCAGCGATCTACTTACGGAAGGACACGTGGATCATGCCGTACGGAAGGCGATCCGCCTTGGTCTGGATTCGTTGATCGCCTACCGCATGGCCTCCCTCAACACAGCCGAGTGGTTCCGACTCGACGAGCAGGGGTTTGGCGCCGTGGCACCCGGATTCAGGGCCGATGTGCTCGTGCTCGACGACCTCGAGGCGGTCAGGATCGAGCGTGTCTATGTCGGCGGCGAGCTGGTGGCGCAGGATGGCGAGGTGCTAATCGACCTGCCGGACGCCCCCTCCACGCTTCCGTCCAGTGTCAACGTGAACTGGGAGCGCTTTCCCGGCTTCCGGATTCCTGCTGAGGGTGAACGCGTGAAGGTCATCGAAATCATTCCGGGTCAGATCGTGACTGGCCGGGGTGTGGATGAGGCCAGGATCGAAAATGGAGAAGTGGTTGCCGATCCCGTGCGTGACCTGCTGAAGATGGCTGTGGTGGAGCGCCATGGTAAGGGTAGCGGCGTTGGACTGGCCCTCGTGCGGGGCTTCGGGCTCAAAGATGGGGCGATTGCCAGTAGTGTGGCTCACGACTCGCACAACGTGGTGATCGCAGGCGTGAACGACGACGATATGCGCCGCGCACTCGAAGCCATTGTCGAGATGGACGGCGGTCTCGTGGTCGTTCAGGGGGGGGAGGTTCACGCGGCGCTCGCCCTACCCATCGCCGGCCTGATGAGCGACAGGCCGCTCCACGAGGTCCGCAACGCCGTCGACGCCCTCCACGATGCCTACCACCGCCTCGGCGGCGAGCTCTCCGACCCCTTCATGCAGCTCTCCTTCCTCGCGCTCCCCGTCATTCCGACGTTGAAGCTAACGGACAAGGGAGTGGTGGACGTGGAGAAGTTTGAGATTGTAAGCTTGTGGGAAGGGTAGGAAGGAATTTCACTCCTTGGTGAAATGCTGGAAGCTCCCAGAGCTCGCACGGGAGCTGTGGGAGCTCTAGGAGCTATGGGAGCTACTTCCCGCTACCGAGCTTGTTCGTCAAGAACCACTCGGACGTGCAAGGAGGCCCTGCTCGTCTAGCCCAGGCATGACCCTTTCTGCAATGGCGCAATGGTAGCCGTATTGGATGCGGCAGCCGAGTGGCTCGCTGGGGGGCAATTCGAGGCCGTGGCGACGGAGGGTGCGGACAACGTGACACATGGGCAGACCCATCACATTGGCAGGGCAGCCCACGACCTGCTCGACCGGGGCGAAGGCCACATTCTGAATCGCGTAGGCAGCAGCCTTGTCCATGGGGTCGCCGCTGGCAACGTAGGCGCCAATCTCCTCGTCACTCATCTGGCGGATGGTCACCTTCGACTCACAAACGTCGGTGATGGTCTTGCCGGTGGCCGCATTGCAGACAGAGACACTCGTCAGCACGCGGTGCTGCTTGCCGCGTAGCCTTTTGAGCATGTCGCGCGCGTCCGCCTCGTCGGCAGGCTTGCCCAGAATCTCCCCAAGCAGCACGACGATCGTATCGGCCGCAATCACAAGCCCCTCTTTGTGATCCTTCGCCACGGCGGTAGCCTTTGCCATGCTCAAGCGCTGCACGTATTCGTAGGGCGGTTCCCGCTCGCGCAAGCTCTCATCCACGCCGGGCGACTCGACGGTAAAGGGTAGATCCAACATGGCAAGCAGCTCTCGACGGCGCGGGCTGGCACTTGCGAGGATCAGAGGAAGGGAGATATCCATGACCTGGCGGCTCCGTTCTACTCGTCTCGATATGGTACGTTGTTTGGAGGTAGAAGGCCTTTTTCCTTGAGTGCCTCGCGAACTTGATCGAGAAGGTGATCCGGATCGAAGGGTTTAAGGAGGGTTCGAACGCCCAATCGAGCGAGTTGTGCCTCCAGATCGCGCAAGAGCTGAACGTTGGTGGTTGTGAAAATAAGCGGCATTTCTTTCAGATCGCGGGCGAGGCGAATCTTCTGCACCGTCTCCCACCCTTGCATGTCCACGTCACCAAAGGGTTGATCGATCACTACCAAGTCTGGCTTCAGCCGGCGAATCTCGTCAACATGGTGAACCTCGCCCAATGCGTGGGTGTGGCAAAGATAATGTCCGTCCCCAAATTCGTCAAAGATCTCGCGGAATAGCTCGAGCATCTCTTGGGAACCATTAATGACCATGATCGAGCATGTGAGGCAGCTCATTTACCTTCCCTTTTGATATGACGACAGTTTTCTCGGGAAATTGCGTGCTTTCGTGAATATTCCGAATAGTAAGCAATTTCCCGCAACTGGCAAGTCGCTTTTCGGGGTTGTGCCAGCACCAAGCGCTAGGGAATCATCACGTAGATATTGCAGGGCGCAGGAAAATTCCCTGTCTCGTCTACGACGGTGAGCCGCAGGTTCCAGATGCCCGAGGGGAAGCCGCTGGTATTCCAGGTCATGAGCTGGCCACCTGTGACAGGGGAGCGCACCACATCTCCGATGCTGGCATAGGGGCCAGTGGTGCCGTTAACCGCGTACTCCACCTTGTAAAACTGGAACCGCTCGATGTTGGCTGTGCCGAGGATGGCTACGCTTCCACTGACGAGTTGTCCATTGGCAGGTGAGGTAATCTGCACGCCCGGAGTGGGGCAGCTCGCGGCGGGTACGGGTGGGCTGGTAGGCGCAGGCGTATTTGTGGGCGGCGGAGGCTCGGTTGGGGGTGGAAGTGGGGTATCCGTCGGTGCGGGTGGTTCTGTCGGAGGTGGCTGCGTCGGAGGCGGTTGCGTCGGAATGGGGGACGCCTCGACAGTTGCCGTGGGCTGAATAGTGGGGGTGCTGGTGGGCCTTGGGGTAGGTGACACCTCCACCGTAGGGGTGTGAGTAGGGGTAGCGTTTTCCTCAGCGAGCAGTGCTGTCTCTACCTCTTCTGATTCTGCCTCTTCGGCCTCCTCGCCTTCTTCGCCTTCCGGTTCTGCATCTTCCGGTTGAGTGTCCAGAGCAACGTCTACCACTTCACTACCTTCGGCTGCTCCTGTAGGAGAGGGGCCAATCGCGGGTGAGGTAGGTGTGGCAGTAGGCTCTACAACCGCAAGGAGTTCCTCGGCCTCTGCTGTTTCAGCGGCAGCAAGCAAGATGGTGTCGATGTAGAAGGTAGTTGCCAGGATCGCAACCAGGATCGAGAGGATGATGAGAGAGTCCCGTAACATCGCAGTCGCCTCCTCCCGCTCGATGGGGAAGGGTGTGAAGCGACGCTGCCGGTACGCCTCACGCGCCTTTCCAAGGTAAAGTAGCACACCAAGGAGGCCGACCGCGTAGAAGACGTAACTCCAACGGTCTATAAACAACAGGGCTTTTGGTAAAAAATCTTCCATGCTTATCTGAACCTGCTTCTTCAGCCGAGCAGGGAGCCAGTTTATGAGAGGGAATATGAAAGCAATCTTTCCTCAAGATAGTCTATTCTAGTGAGAGGGCGGGAGCCTGTCAAAGCGAATCGACCTGGAATTTAAAGCTCAAACGCGCACTTCTACGGAAAAATTAAAGCAGATGTTTAGAATACTAAACAAACACCTTGACAAAATCCAGAAATCTAAGTACGATGGTCGTGTACTTAAAAATATGGGAGGGTTTGAAGTAAATGAATCGATTGCCGACATCCTGTCCATTCTGTGAGGGTGAGCTTCTCGTGCAGCGCCTCTACTGTCGTGGGTGCGATATCACGATCGATGGACACTTTTCGGTGGGGTCGCTCTCTGAGTTTGACGAGACACAGATGCCTGTGCTGCGTCGGTTTGCGCGCCTCTCACCGGAACAGTTGCAGTTCTTGGAGGCATTTGTTCGATGCGAGGGCAAGCTGAATAGGTTGGAGGAGGAGATCGGGCTCTCTTATCCCACCTTGCGCTCTCGCCTGAATGATGTAGTGCGCGATCTGGGCTTCAGCCCGCGGGAGGAAGAGAAAGCACAAGCCGTGGACCGCCGCAAAGTACTGAATGATCTACAGGCCGGGAGGATCTCTACCGAAGAGGCGACGCAGCTGCTACGCAAGGGACAGCCACGATGAACCCCGGCAAAGGAGAAGGAGTGAAACAGTGAAAGAGGAACGACTGCAAATCCTAAGAATGGTTCAGGAGGGTACGATTAGCGCTGAGGAGGGAGCACAATTACTAGCGGCGCTCGGTTCGGATGGTGGCTCGCAGGGCCGAAGCGAGACGGAGACGTCGCCTGTCTCCCGCCGTTGGCTTCGTATCCGTGTGACCGACAAAGCGAATGAGCGAACGCGTGTGAATCTGTCGCTGCCTCTTGGCCTGCTCGATTGGGGGCTGAACATGGTCGAGGCGACGGGGGGCATCAACCTTGTGGCGCTCCGCGAGGCGATCCGCAGTGGTGCACAGGGCAAGATCCTCGAGGTGGACGAGAGCGAGTCCGGCGAGCGCGTCGAGATCATTGTGGAGTGAGCCATGAAAGTGAAGAATGTCTCGAATCAGGCAATTGAGGGGGATGTCACGCTCCATAGCCATGATGGCGATGTGGTCGTGAAGGGTGTGCAGGGCCGGGCAGAGGGCAAATTCATCGGCGAGGTCGAGATCGAGCGCAGGGACGATGGAACGGAGATCCATTCTGTGGGCTCGGTTATCCTCACCTTGCCCGCCGATCGTGCCCTTACATTGCATGGAGCACCCGTGAACACAGTGGTGAAGGGGCTGCGCGAGGTGACAGTGGAAGAATGCCACGGGAATTGCGTTGTGAGCCAGGTAGGCTCCCTGAATCTTAGTGGTAACGTCCATGGGGATGCAGTCTTGCGCGAGATCGATGGGGACTTGCTCCTGGAATCGATACATGGAGACCTAGTGGTCCATGAGGCGGGCCAGGTACAGCTTTCGATAGTACATGGGGACGCCGCCTTACACCAGGTTGGGGAGGTGACGATCGGGCTTGTTTCGGGGGACCTGAGTATCTCCCGTGCGGAGGGCATTCGTGTGGAGCACGTCAGTGGGGATGCCACGCTCAGTCATATCAGTGGGGCTGCGAGCCTGGACGATGTGATGGGCGATCTCTCCGTCAACGCGCCTGGCCCATCACTCACTGCCTCCCGTGTGGGAGGCGATGTGGCCCTGGCGGGAACCCTGCAGCCTGGTGGCGAGTATTCCATTTATGCTGGCGGGGATGTTCGCATGCAGGTGGAAGGCAACATCCATTTCACGGTTCGCGGCGAGGGCGAGTTGGAAGTGGGCACGGGGTTGGAGCAGGAAGAGGGGGACGATGGCGCGGTTCACGTTTACCTGGGAGAGCGCGAGGAGGCGGCGCACGTGCTGATTGAAGCGATGGGGGATGTCTACCTTAACACGGAGCGCCACGGGCGTAGGCGAAGGCATCCTAGGCCTCCACGGATCGATATCGATCCGGAGGTGCGGCGGGCCATGCGGGAAGCACACGGCGAGGTGCAACGCGCCAGGGCAGAAATCAAGGCCGAGATGAGACGGGTCAAGCACACCATTCGCAATGAGGTCAAACGGGCGCTCGACGAGGCAGACAGTGCAGGCCTCAATGGGGAAGCTATCGGCGAGTCGGTGCGCACCGCGGTGCAGGAGTTGCTCTCGGCGTTGCGGCCGCCCGCTCCAGGGGCACCGGCTTCGCCCCCCGCGCCACCGGCACCGCCGCCTCCCGCCTCCACGCCAAGTGAGGAGCTACGGACGATCCTCCGGATGGTCGAGGAGGGCACCATCACGCCGGAAGAAGCAGAGAGGCTTATTGCGGCGATGAAGTAGCTGCTGCTCGGCTCGGTAATGTGATGCAGGCATCTTTGAATCAGCGAGGAAGAGGATGAGCATTAAGGTGAACGATCGCTATCACCATACGCAGGGTAATCCACTAGAGGTCATACTCATACCCTTGCTGGTGATCGGAGCGATTATCTACGGCGTCATTGCCTTTAGTAGCGGCGATCCACTCTGGTTGCTCCCGGGCGATTTCAACGTGGAGCCGGCGGCGATTGAGGTCTATCATGAGGGCGAGAGAGTGGTTCTGGAGCCGGGGGATCCGACTTTTGAGGCGTTGACGGCTGAACTGAACGAACAGATTGACAAACAGGTGGGCTACTACGAGCATGGAGTGCGACCCCAGGTTCTCGAAAGTGCCAAGGAGAAGAGCACAGCTGTCATCTTTGTGTACGATGAGGTGATCAACATTCGAACCCAGTGGAATCTAGGGGAGCCGACCCATATCTTCATCCCGGTTACCGGCTCACTGTCCCGCCAGAATATGGTTTTCACGGGTGTTGGCGATCGTTTCGGACACGGTGGCCTGGTCCTGGAGGATCTGACGGAGTTCTACCAGATCGTCAGGAGCTTCGTCGATGAGGCGTAGTATCAGATCGGTTGGTGACGAGGGGAGCGCTTGCCGCTCCCCTCTTTTTGTTACAGGAGGGTATGGTACAACGTTTCGACTCGCTCTGCCTGAATTGGCCAGTCGAAATGAGTGGTGAGACGTTGGGTCGCGGTGTGACCGAGGGAAGAAGCGAGTTCTGAGTCACAGAGGAGGCGCAGGGTGGCGGCGACGAAGGCGTCGTCATCGGCAGGGGGAACGAGCAGACCGCCGGTGTTACCGGCGAGATATTCCGCTACCTGGCCAACCGCCTCGCCGACTACGGGTAGCCCTGCTTGCATGGCGTCGGCCAGCTTCACAGGGCACTTTGTACGGTTGACGAGTGTGTCGTCCATCGGATAGAGGGCGACACGGGCGAGGGCGAAGTAGGCTGGCAGCGCGTCGAATGATTGCCAACCGGCCTCGACCACGCTTTCAGCCACGCCTTGTGCCGCAGCGGCGTTGCGGAATATTTCTTCCTCCCCCATCAATCCTTTTCCCACCACCAGCAGGCGTGCTTCCGGGTGCTCCGCGACCACTCGCGCCCATCGTCCGGCGAGCCGTGCAGGATCGAACTCGAAGAAACGTGTGAAGAGGAGCGCGACAGGTCTGTCATCCAGAGCCAATTCCGCACGCAGCCGTGAAACGTCTGCCGGATGGGGTTCCGGCCAGCGAGCGCCGGGACCGTTTGGGACATAGGCAACGCGTGCTGGTGGGACCCCCATACTGAGGACCAAGCTCTCCAGAGTACGGCTCGCCGCTGTCACGGCATCGGCGTGGCGTAGTCCCCAGCGCTCTTGCCAGGCAAACAGGCGTTTCTGAAGGGGGTGGTAGGGGGCAAGATCGTTCCAACCTCCTGCTCCCTCCCAATCGTCCGTATCCATCACAAGAGGCGCGACAGGAGCGCCGCTACGCTGCACGGTCCACCACGCGAGTGCCGCAAAGCCACTGTATGCCTTGGGCTTGAAAGTGTGGAGAATGTCCGGGCGCGCTGCCACGGCCTCACGTAGCAGTCGAAAGGTGAGAAGTGGGGCATCAAGCGCCGGACGCGCGGGGAGCCGCAACTGGCGCACCCGTACTCCGCCCTGCTCGAAGGTCTGACCAGACGCACTCCGATCGTCCCACGGCGGGACCAACAGCGTGACGCGGTGGCCGCGCGCCACCAGTGCCTCTCCCAACTGCAACGCCCGCACGCGTGCGGTGCTCTTGGGCCGCAAACCGAACGGCGCCACCATGACAATCTTCACGTCGTGTCAGAACCCGGAAGGAGCAACTCATAGCTGCCCGGCACTTCCGAAGTGCCGGGCAACTCATGCCGGATAACATCTTCTACTTGGAGAGGCGCGCTGCGCCACCAGAAGAGCAAGGGCACCGCGACGAGGGCGGAGAGGGCAAAGGTGGCGGCCGCGACGCGGGAGCGGTGCGCGAGCCACCCAGCCAGCGTCGCGATGAGGATCGTAACGAGAAGCAGGCTGTAGCCCCCTGTCAACGGAAGAAGGAGTGGAACAAGCGTCGCGCCCCGTAGCGAGGCAGGGAACCAGAGGAGGGCCGCGATCGCCAACCAGAGTAGGGCGCGGAGAAGTACCTGCGCCACCGAAAGCGGTTCTACCGCTGGTTGGTTGTCATCTGGCGTTGACTGCGCCCCGAGTCCGAACAGAAGGGCCAGCAGCCAGGCAACCAGCACGGTAACTCCTTGAACCAGGGCTAATGCGGCCAGGGGAATAGCAGCCAGTGCGACCGTGCGCCAGGGCCGCTCTGTTACACGAAGGGCTCGAATGCCTAACGCTACGACAAGGGGCAGGAGAGTAATGCTGTAGAGCGCGACCAGATCCCCGCGTTCCAATGCCTGCCAGGGAATAGGCCAGAGCCAGGCCAGCGGTAGTATCAATAGGGCAGCCCAAGGCTCGCCTGCAACTTCTGCCGCTAGCATGTAAAGGGTCGGGATGAGGGAGACCCCTATCAGTAACGCACCGAGGAGCAACGAATCGCCGAGGGGTTGACCACTCAACCGAGTGAGAGTTGTTGCTAGGACGGCTGGCGGTAGGGGGGCGGAGATCTGACGCAGAACGCCCTCGCGCGCCAACTGCTGTGCCAGCGACTCGACCTGCGCCGTACTCCCAGGAGGCAGCGCAGGCAAGGAACGGGCGGCAAGCAACCAGGTGGCTATCCCCACGATGATAAAAAGGCCCAGGAGTGCCAGGGCATCGCCCCAGCGAGTCTGCCACGTCCAGCGCAGCCGCTGCGGGTTCCGTATCATCAACAACAGCAGCAGGAGGGCGGCTGCCTGCAAGAGGCTCTGCACGAGTGGCTCGTAGAGGCGCAGGTCGATGAGACTTGCCCAGAGGTAGAGCAGCGGGATAAGGGCCAGGCTCAACCCGGCGACCGCCGGTACCATGGGCCGCCTACCGCCCGGATGAAAGAGCCAGAGGAGCAGCCAGCCGGGTGTGATAAGGAGCAGCGGAATCCACAAGGCTACGCCACGCCACCGCTCTGCAGCGTTTCGAAGGTACGTCCATAGTGTAGGGAGTGTCTCCTGCGCTTTCAAGGTAGAGTGGAGATCGACCCCATTGTCGGAGCTGTTATCCGTGATGGCGCCCTGGTCGGGCACGACAAAGGTCTGCCGCAGGGCATGCTGCGAGAGCGCACGTGACGGGTGCGTGGCTTCTGGTTGCCTGGCAACCGCTAGCGTGCGCGCTGGGGTGCAGGCAGTTAGTGAAAGGATGAGGAAGAGAAAGGCGAGTAAAGAGAAACGGTTCCAATAGGGAACAGGCATTGAAAGACTCATCCGAGCGTCACTAGACAAACAAAGTGAAAGCGCCGCCTGAAACAGACGTGGCAGCGCCTTTCGTTTTCTTGGTAGTCGGCAGGTGACAGGTTACTGATACTGATCGAAGGGGCCTGCCACCTCTTCGCCAGTCATCGCGTCGAGATGGAATAGTTCTTCACCACTTTCCGCGAGCAGAGCGGACCACACGGGGTTTGGGGTGGAATCAAGGTCGACAAGCCGGAAATCCACCGCTGTCTGGTCATCCTCGTATGGAGCGCCGACCTCACTCTCGAAAAAGCGCCGTTCAAACTCCTCACTTGAGATCTCTAGCTGGTCGATATCGATTGGCTCCTCGGTGTAAGGGAGCGGCTCGATCAGAATGGGCTGGGCCACGGTACTGCCGCTGATAGATTCGCCGAGAACGAGAACATAGTATTCGTCGAGGCTGTCCTCAAGCGCGAATTTAAAGAACCAGCCACCCCTCAATGGTGGAACATTGAGGTTCTGTTGCATTTGAAACGCCGGGACGAGGCCGACAAAGTAAGCGTCCTCGCGCCATTCTTGCGCCGCCTCAGCAGCAATGGGATAGACCTCTTCGGCAGGTAGCGTTACAATGGGTGTTGATTCCGCAGGCGCTGGATAGGAATCGTCTTCCACGCCAGCGGCGTCCGTCGCAACTGGAGCTGGATAGCTGCTATCGGAGGTATCTGTTTCCGACGGAGCAGGATAGGCCTCTGCATCGCCCTCTTCATCTGCCACGTCTGAGTCGGCTACCACAGGTGTGGTAGTCGGTACGGGGGATGTTTGAGGTGGTGACTGAGTACAACCAATCAAAAGGGCGACAAAAGCAAGAAGCAAGAAGAACGAATATCGTTGCATAGCGTTTAAAGTTTCTCTTTTCTCTCTTCCATGGTGGGCTGCTCGAAGGAGCCGCAGCAGCGCAGAGAAGATAGCGCATTGTAACATAAACACCAAACGGCCACTGGATAAAACAGTGGCCGTTTGGATGGTTCGGTAAGAGCGATCTGACTTACGGTGCGCTTGCCGTGTAGGCGAAGAGGAAATCTCCACCGCCCGTAGCGGCGTAGCGCGACGGGTTGTTCTCCTGGACAACCGCAACCAGTGGCTGCCCGTTGCCGGACGAGACGATAGCAGAGGTTACCGTGTTATCCGGAAGCGGGTCCGGGATCGGCTGGCCAGGGAGCTGGATGAAGTTGTAGGTGCCGTTCGGTGGCACGTTCCGAGCCGTAACCGACTGACCCGTCGCAAACCGAACCGTGATGTCCGTGGCTTGGTTGCCCACGTTCTGCACGGTAATCGCGGTGAAGTAGCCGTAGTAGGCCTTCATAGCGACGGGGACGAAGACTGACTGGCTAGCCTCTGTGGCACCATTGTAGCTGGCGGCGAGACCCTGGGCCTTGTCCTCAGTCGTGACGAGCGTCACGACATCCACATTCGACTGAACACGGGCCGAGTAAACGCCCTGCTGGTTCCCGCTCGGAAGCTGCGGGTAGTTGGGTTGATAGTAGGACTGCGACTCACCCGGGGCCAGACTGAAGTTTTGCGTGAAGCCGTTCGAGTAGGTAATCGTACCGTTTGCCTGGCTGCCGCTTACGTTTTGAACGGTGAGGGCGCTGACGAAGCCATAGTAGTTGTTGGTCAGAGACGGTGCGTACGCGGTGGTCGAGCCGCCGATAAAGGCGTTGTAGCTCGTGCTTTCGCCATACAGGTAAGCCGTCCACACGTTGGCGACACCTGCGAGGGGCTGATCCGAGTCGACGACCAGGGAGTACTCGCCGTTCTGGTTGCCCTCTGGTAACTGGTTCAGATCCTGCAGCGCAAAGACGCGGCTGCTATTGGCAGGAATCGTGGCGCTGATTGCCTGGGAGGTCGTGCCGCTGGTGTTCACGAAGTTCAGCGTAACATTTGCCGTGCCGGTGCCGGTGTTCTGCAGGACCACTTCTGACCAGAAGCCGTAGTAGTTCTTATACAGGCCGGGGAAAGTGATCCGATTGGCAACTTCACCGGTGCCCATCCCGTTGTAGGCGTAACCGGTGTTGGGGCTGGCGGACTCGGAGTTGACGACGGCCCTCAACTCACCCTCGCTTTGGACCACGGCCGAATATTGGCCGCTAGCCAGGCCTGAAAGGGCGGGCAGGTAGTAGGATTTGCCTTCCTCGGGACCCAAGGTGTCGCTGTGCGTGAACACTTCGCTACCGTTGGCATCATAGAAGATGATCTGGACGGCGTTGCTGCTATTCTCCATGTTCTGGAGGTTGATAGCGCTTGCCCAGGTTCCGGGTGCTCTGGTTTGGGTGCTGCCCTGTGCGAGCGCACTACCGGCTAGCACCATTACCACGAGAAGCGACAGCACCAGCGCAATCGTGGTCGTTCGAAACTTTCGTTTCATAGGTGAATGCTCCTTCTGAACTAAAGGATGACAACAGGAAATAGGTTTACGGAAGCAGGGAGTTACATGGCTGCATCAACGAAGCAGTCCGTCCATCCCGGCAACACTTTATCACATCTTGGCGTTTATGGCAATGCTTCTTCGGAGGTAACATTTTCCACTTTTCTCTCTGAAAAGGCACTACTACTTATGGGTTATTAGGGGGATTATGGG
>JALZCF010000572.1 GCA_030863245.1 Chloroflexota bacterium | reverse complement strand
GTCGGCACGCTGAAACACGGACTACAAACCTTTGCCAATACCCACTCGCACCACGACAGCCGTCCTCTACCGCCTTCGCCCTTCCCCTTTGCGCCTTTGCGTCTTGGCGTGAGCTTTACGTTTCCCTCGCTCACCCGACTCTTTCTTCCGTTGTGACCCCTCGCTACGCCAGCGGTATAATTCCCAATACACCCCTACCCGGCACCTGCCAGATTACCCGTTTTAATTGTAAACCTTCAGCGATGGTTCATTTCACCGGGAAGTTTGGTTGACACTTTTACTATTATCTCGGGGAGAGCCAGGCAAAAGTGTCAACCAAATCGTGAACCATCCCAACCTTCATCTGGGTGATGCTCGCTCAACTGGCTGCGGCCGCGAGTTACACTCCCCCGAGTTCCTCCTCTTCCTCTTCCTCCGCCTTCTCCTCATCCACCTCTTCCAGAAACTCCTCCTCCCGCTCCTCCTCCAACCGAGCCGCTCGCTCCTCCCGCTCCTCATGAATCTTCGGCTTAGGCTCCGTATTCTCACGCACCAACCTGGACGGTCTACGATAACTCATACCTCATACTCCTTCTTCGCTCCATTTACACTTCACCCCATGACAGAGCAAACCCCAGACCAACGAACACACCCCCCCTACGAGACCCACCCCAACAGCACCCACCCAATCCTTTCTTTCTACCAATCCTTGTTCTAAAATCTCTCCATAGAATCACCGACCCCTAGAACCGAACATGTGGAACCGAAACCAGTCTACTGCGTGTTACGTACTTCGTCATCTACCGTCGTCACCCTTACCAATCGCACTTGTAGCTCACACGATCCGCAATCCGCACTTGTTCCATTCCGCAATCCGCATTCCACATTCCACAATTAACAAGGAATCACCATGACCAACAACCCTTCCCGTCTCGACCTCCGCACCCGCCAAGACGGCCCCTGGCCCATGAACAGCTACGCCCTCATCTGCCCCCAAACCCACGAGAGCGTCCTCATCGATCCCGGCGCCGAGCCCGAGACCCTTGTCGAGATGCTCGACGAGAGCATGCCCATCGCCATCCTCCTCACCCACACCCACCCCGATCACGTCGGCGCACTTGACGTGATGCGTGAGCGCCTCGACGTACCCGTCTACGCCCACCCCGGCCCCCGCGGCTCCCATTCCAAAACGGTAGACGTTGATCGCGCCCTCCAGGACGGCGACACCGTGCAGGTCGGCGAGCACACCCTGCGGGTGATCCACACTCCGGGTCACACCGACGAGATGCTCTCCTTCGTTCTCGAGAACAATAGTCGCATTATCGTGGGCGACACCATCTTCGAGGGCGGCCCCGGTAAGACGTGGAACCCTGAAGATTTCCAGACCACCCTCGATACCCTGCGCAACATTGTCCTCACCTGGCCGGACGACACCTTCTGCTACCCCGGCCATGGGCCCGCCTTCCGCCTCGGTGACAAGCGCGACCAGATCGAGGCATTCCTAAACAAGGACCATGGCGACTTCTACGGAGATGCAGAGTGGGGAATGTAAGTTCTACCCGCGACCTCTTGCTAAGCCTCGGCTTCGGCATAGCCGCTCTCCTCTTTTTCCACCTGGATCACCTCGTGGTAACGTACAGCGGCTGGAATAACACAGACTGGCTACTTCACCTGCTCGTGGATAGCGGCTACGTCCTCCTGTACGCGTCGCTGGGCTGGTTGGTCCTGCGCGGTTGGCGCGTGTGGCGACAGAACATGAAGGATGAAGAATGAAAAGAAGATCCAGACGGCGACGTGTCCTACCCGTAAGCATGCTCGTCACGACGGTGGCACTCGCCCTCTCCCGTATCCCCGTGCTGGAGGAGATGTACCGGGGACGGAAGGCAGCGCAACGGAAAGCTCGTACTCTCCTTAAAGACGCTCCTCCTAAAGTGGCTCAACTCGAGGAGCAAGTACACGAAGGCCTGGAGGCCGCCGGGGTGCCAGAGACCCTCGTGGCAAAGGTTGAGAAACAGTTGATCCGGTTAGCAAACGTCGCAGACAAGTATTATGACCGTGTAAAAACCGAAGTAGGCGCGCGCTTCGGCGGCGATGACCACATTCGCATCATGCCCTATCGCGGCTTCGGTAACCCGAAGAAGCTCTTTTTGAAGGGGCGGGTGCTGGAAGATGAAGGAATCCCGCCCGCCACGATGGACGATTCGCTCTGGCGCAACCTGGTCAACGTCTATAAACGCTTCGAGAGCGATGAGGTGCCAGGTGCCAAAGTCCTGGCACGCTTCCAGGGCACAGAATATGTCGTGCTAACCGGTGAGGAGGGCTTTTTCAATCTGTGGATGGATCCGGTCGCGCCACTCCCCATCGATCGACTCTGGCACGAGGTCGAGCTAGAACTGCTTTCTCGATCGCTGGAGGATCAGCCGCCCACCCGGACCACCGGCTACCTCCTCGTTCCGCCCCCAAGCGCCCGCTTTGGCGTCATCAGCGATGTCGATGACACCGTCGTCATGACCAACGCGACCAACCTGCTCCAGATGGGGCGCACCGTCTTCTTTGGCAACGCCCATACGCGTGTCCCATTCGCAGGCGTCGCAGCCTTCTACGAGGCGCTGCAGGCTGGCTCCACCGGTAACGAGTTCAACCCCCTCTTCTACGTCTCGAGCAGTCCATGGAACCTCTACGACCTCCTAACCGAGTTCCTCGACATCCAGGACATCCCGATCGGTCCCCTGATGCTCCGTGACTGGGGCATCTCCGACGAGGAAATCTTGCCTACCAAACATGCACCCCACAAACAAAAATCCATCCGCCAGATTCTCGAAACCTTTCCCGACCTCCCCTTCATTCTGATCGGTGACAGCGGCCAGGAAGACCCAGAAATCTACAGCGACATCGTGCACCAATACCCCGATCGCATCCTCGCCGTGTACATCCGCAACGTCAGCCAGAACCCCCAACGCGACGCCGCAATCCGCGAGCTCGCCGACGAAGTAGCCCATGCCGGCAGCACCCTCATCCTCACCGACGATACCCTGGCCGCCGCCCTCCATGCCGCCGAACAACGCTGGATCGCCCCCGAAGCCCTCACCTCCATCCGTGCCCAAGTCGAAGCAGACAAAAGCACCCGCCTCCCCGACACCGACGAAGCCCCCACCATCGTCGTCAAGGGACAAGAGTAACCCCCATGGAAGGATGAAGGCGGAAGGCAGAAGGATAAAAACACCAGTATATCATCCATTAATTTATCCTTCATCCTTCCGCTCCCCGCTCTCCGAGCCCTTCCGCTTCCCGCTCCCCGAACCCTGTGGATAACCCCACTCATTTCGTGGATAACTCCAAACAGCTGAGCCGCCCAACTCTTCGAAGAGAGGAGCACTGTGGATAAAGCCCCTGCTTCCGTGCATAACCCGCGCGATTTGTGGAGTACGCTTCTTCCTGCCAACTTACTCGTTCTTTCGCCTCTTTTCGCCTTCCAGATCTAGGAAACAACTCCTACAAAAGAAAACCCGCCTGTGGACAGGCAAGCCATTCTCGTGGAAAAACCTGGATAACTCCGCACGCCGCATTCCGAAATCCGCACTTGACTCATTCCGCATTCCGCTTTCCGAAATCCGCACTTGACTCAAGCGCACCCAAAAGCTCACCTTCCTGTCCTACCAACACCGTGCGCGGATCGATAAGGAGCTGATCATTCTCGATACGCGCGATGACGGGCGGTCGGTGCGCACGCAGGGCCGCCGCCCACGCGTCAGGATGCTCGCTAGGCAAGACAAGCACCCATGTTGGCAGCGTCTCGCCAGGCAGCGAACCGCCGCCGATGGTAGAGACTCCACGCTGCACCATCACCGAGAGCCCTACCCCACGAAGCTCCTGCGCCCACGCCTGAGTCGTAGCCTCCAATTCCTCCTCCCGCCTCGCAATCATCTGCCAGACAGGCAGTTCCTCCGTAGCGCGTCCACGCTGGTAAGCGCGCAGCGTGGCATCCAACCCGGCCAAGGTCGTCTTATCAACACGAAGTGCGCGTGCCAGTGGATGACGCCGCAGCCTACCGATCGCCTCACGTGACCCCACAATGCATCCCGCCTGGGGTCCCCCCAACAACTTATCCCCGGAAAAAAGCACCAGATCTGCGCCGGCTGCAACGCTTTCCTGCACCAACGGCTCCTTGGCAAGCCCAAAGGCCGTCGTGTCTAGCAGAGCACCACTCCCAAGGTCATCCACAACCAACAGACCTCGCTCATGTGCCGCCTCGATCAAATCCTCCAATCTTGGCTGGTGCACAAATCCCTCGATGCGAAAGTTGCTCGTGTGGACACGGAGGAGGAGAGCCGTCCGCTCGTTGACAACATCGGTGAAATCATGCACGTAGGTGCGGTTCGTCGTTCCTACCTCCCGTAACGTGGCCCCACTCTGCCGCATGATATCCGGAATACGAAAGCCGCCACCGATCTCCACCAGATGCGCCCGCGACACAACAACCTCACGCCCTTTGGCAAGAGTCCCCAACGTAAGCACCAGCGCGGCCGCATTGTTGTTGACCACCAACCCTGCCTCTGCACCACTCAGCTCCGCCAACAACGTTCCCACATGCTCATAGCGCGAGCCACGCCGCCCACTCTCCATATCGAACTCGAGATTGCTGTAGCCGCTACCCACATCCGCCATAACTCTTAACGCCGCATCACTCAGCGGCGCCCGCCCCAGGTTCGTGTGGATAACCACGCCTGTTCCGTTGATAACTCGCCGTAATGTTGCAAAACTCAATTCCTCCACTCGTAACTGGACCCGCCGCGGAAGCTCACCTGGCACCCTCCCCTCACGCCGAATCTCCTCTCGCGCCCCCTCCAACACCTCCCGGCACGCCCGCACCACCAACCCACGCCCATAC
>JALZCF010000559.1 GCA_030863245.1 Chloroflexota bacterium | reverse complement strand
CCCATACACTCACCCCCTCAACCACATCCCACCAGAATCCATCGCGAAGAACACATTACGTCCCACCTTTTACGCACCACCCCTTCCCTCCATGCCCCAACAAGCAACAAGCAACAAGCAATAGCAGAGAACAACTTTTCCCCATCACTCTATTATTATATCTTTTATAGTAGTAATAGGGGCTGTGGAAAAGTGGAAGACTTGCCGTTGCGCGGAACCAGATGGGCATTAGTAGAAGAAACAGCAGGGGAAGCCACTACATCTTGTGGTTATCCTACCCCACCGTGGTCGGACGCTATACGGAAGGATCGGGATAAGGTGTGGAAAAGTCTGGAAAACTCAAAAAGACCAATTCTTGCTCTAATGGATCGTCAATCATAGCCCTACTACATCTAGTATTACGGTCGTCCCTCCATACTATAGACCTTACTTCGCCTCTCTAAGTTTTCCCCATCAATCCACCATTTTCCACACTTATCCAACACTTATCCACAACTCCTAAGCTTTCCTGGACAAAATCCACCCCTCACAAGCCCCTAATCCTGCCGAATTTGCCCTCCTTCGCCACTTTTCCACACCCTTTCAGCTGTTTGAAAATGACACCGTTTAGGCCACCAACTTACTCCCTGCCATCGACTGAAACAAAAAAGGCACCCCGAAGGTGCCCTTTTCTTCAAGCAAAAGGTTTCTAACCCGTATCATACAACCGCTCACGAATCGCAATGACTTCACGCCGCACGCTGTCGTCGCTCTCGATCAGCTCTGAAATCTTATCTACGCCATACAGAATGGTGGAATGATCGCGGCCACCTAATCTCTCGCCAATCTCGGCCAACGAGGCGTCAGTCTCCTCACGTGCTAGGTACATAGCAACCTGCCGAGCATAAGCGATAGGCTTGCGCCGGCTAGAGCTTTCCAGATCTTCCATCGCGAGATTGTAGAAGAGCGCTGTCGTCTCCAGCACGACCGGGAGTTCGATACCCTGCGGTCTATCCAGCACGTCGCGCAGCACCTTCTCCGTGAGCTCGGTTGTTAGAGGCTCGGCGTTAAGCTGCGCGTGTGCTACCACCCGGATCAGCGCCCCCTCCAGTTCCCGAATGTTCGACTGCACGCGATGCGCGATCAACTCGATGACATCTGGGGGGACGTGAATCGTTTGTGTCTCCGCTTTGGCCTGAAGAATGGCCACGCGTGTCTCCAGATCCGGCGGCGCAATGTCGCAGACGAGGCCGCCTTCAAAGCGTGAGCGTAGTCGCTCTTCCAATAGCATGATCGCCTTGGGTGGACGGTCAGAGGAGATAACGATCTGTTTGCCCGCCGCGTGTAATGAGTTGAAGGTGTGGAAAAACTCATCCTGGGTCGATTCTTTGCCCGCCAGAAATTGGATGTCATCCACCAACAACAAATCTGCGCTTCGATAGCGTGCACGGAATGCCTCGGTATTCTGGGAACGGATGTCAGAGATGAACTCGTTGGTGAAGCGTTCCGACGAGACGTAGACGGCTGTTAGCCCCTTGTTCTCCACCTCATGTTTGATGGCAAGCAGCAAGTGTGTCTTCCCCAGGCCAACCCCTCCATAGATGAAGAGAGGGTTGTAGGCCAGCGCGGGGCGCTCCGCCACCGCGACCGCCGCAGCGTGTGCGAGGCGGTTACTCGGCCCGACGATGAAGGTATCGAAGGAGTACCGCTCTTGGAGTTGCCAGCCGTTCGATCCCGTGGCCTCCGGGGGACTCGAAGTAGCGAGCGGGGGCACTGGCTCTGCATGTGCCTGTGCAAACGGGGCAGCCTGCGGTGGCTGGGTAGTCGCGGTAGTCTCGTTAGGCGTCATACTCTCGTACAGAGCCTGGGTCTCTTGTAGCTCGCTCCCGTCCACGTTACTGGAACGCACAACGAACTTTAAGCTGACCGGCTTGCCAGTATGACGCTCCAGCGTTTGCTTGATCATACGCCGCAGCCGGTTCTCCAGCCACTCTACCGCATAGGGGCTGGGGGTACTGATCACGTACTTTCCATCCTGTTGACTGACCAACTCCGTCCCTTTCATCCAGGTATCGAAGGTTGCTCGCGTCATCTGAAGCTGGATATCGCCCAGGGCAGCATCCCATATTCGCTTGAGTTCGCTCTGATCCATATGCCTCTCCCTTGGTCAGCCACGATAGCACGCGCCATGCTCGCGCCTTCAGGATTTCTTCTAACTTATCCCTGAGCATTCTAACAGAGAGCGCAGACGCTGGCAACTGGTTCCATGGCAAGAAGCGCCGTTTTGTGGATAACTCACCATATTTCGTGGAAGAGTCCACTAAATTGTGTATAAGCGACGTTCTAATTCGATGAAGTATCATCGGAACAGAAGCGACGCCATCCCCATTAACCCCATGATCCTGGTTCGCAACGCCTATCTTTTTCTGTACAATCAAGGTGGCGATGGGGGACGGTGATGCTCTGCGACGATGTTGGCACGGGTTTTGCCGTCCCTCAAGCTTATGACTCTTATTCTACAAAGTGTCGATCTTCATCCAAAAGCTTATCGAAGAAAGGCAGCATGATGGCGCTCGGACGTCGGTTGGACCCAGAAGTTCTTCGTGGCGATACATCGGTGGTGAGGTTGATCGATGACTTCTTCTTCGCCTACAACGCAGCTCGCCTTCGAGAGGCCGCGCGCCTCTTTGTGGAAAAGTGCACGGAACCGGATGTAACGGTTGGTGTGACACTCTCCGGAGCACTCACGCCCACGGGGCTCGGCACGGCCGCCATTGTCCCGCTCATGGAGGCAGGGCTGATCGATTGGATGATCTCCACCGGCGCCAACCTGTACCATGACCTGCACCGCTCGCTCGGTTTCTCCCTCTACCAGACCTCACCCTTCGTGGACGATGTGCAACTGCGCGACGAGGGGATAATCCGTATCTACGATATCGTCTTTGACCAGGAGGTGCTCCTCAAATCTGATGCCTTCCTACGCAGGGTACTGGAAGGGCCGGAGTTTCAGGGCCGTCTGAGTACGGCCGAGATGCATTACTACCTAGGAAAGTACGTCCATGAGTTGGAGAAGCGGCGGAACATCCCGTACCGCTCCGTGCTAGGGGCAGCCTACGAATTAGGCGTGCCAATCTATACCTCCTCGCCGGGCGATTCCACGCTGGGCATGAATGTTGCAGCCCTACGCCTAGCCGGGCATGATATCGGTTTCGATCCGGAGGCAGATGTGAACGAGACGACCGCCATCGTCTATGACGCGAAGAGTCGTGGCGGTAGAAGTGCCGTTGTAATCTTCGGCGGTGGCTCGCCCAAGAACTTCGCGCTCCAGACCGAGCCGCAGATCCAAGAGATCATGGGGATTGATGAGAAAGGACACGATTACTTCATCCAGATCACTGATGCGCGCCCCGATACCGGTGGGCTCTCTGGCGCCACGCCAGCCGAGGCCGTCACCTGGGGGAAGGTGGATCCGGAACAACTGCCAGACACCGTCGTCTGCTATACCGATTCCACCATTGCCATGCCCCTCATCGCTGCCTACGCGCTCGCCAAACGAGAACCGCGCCCCCTCAAGCGTCTCTACGACCGGCGTCGCGAGATGGTACAGCATCTCGCCGATACCTACCGCGAGCATCGTCCTGTTGATGCGGATGACCTGCTGGAGCAGGGCTACGAAGGTGGCGTCGTGAGCCGCGGTGTGTGGCAGGATGAGGAGTCCTGATTGGAGACACCCGAAAATCGGAAAAATCGGAAACACAGATGGGCTATAACTTCCTTCCCTACGAGAACTTCCTCGGCTTGAACGAGGAGCAGAGCGCCTTAGAGACAGCAGGGGTCATCGTGATGCCCATTCCCTATGAGGGAACGGTGAGCTATGGAGGTGGGACGAAATTCGCTCCCCGTGCCATCATCCATGCGTCGATGCAGGTGGAACTGTACGACCGGGAGTTTGGTAAGGAGTACGCAGCGGAGTACGGAGTTCATACCCTGCCACCGCTTGCTGCCAACCATAACTCGCCAAGGGAGATGGTCTTCGATGTCGAGACCGCAGTATACGATATAGTGTCCAACCATCTCGGTCAACTACTTTTCGCCCTTGGCGGCGAGCATTCCATCTCTCTCGGCGTCGGAAAGGGGTTGGCGCGAGCATACGGGAGCGAAAAGCCTATGATCGTGCAACTGGACGCCCACTCAGATCTAAGGCAGGAGTACGATGGCACCCCTTTCTCCCATGCCTCCGTCGCGCGTCGCCTCTTGGAAGAGGGGTGGGACATCGTCCAGATCGGCGTTCGCTCGGTTTCTGCCGAGGAGGTGAATGTTATCGAGGAGTTCCACGACCACGTTCGTACTTGGTTCGTAGACGATCTTCATCTCAATCATAGCTGGAAGAGAGAACTCACCCAGCGTGTGATGGGACGTGACGTCTTCCTCTCGATTGACATTGATGGAATCGATCCATCTCTCATTCCGGCAACTGGCACGCCCGAGCCGGACGGACTTACGTGGGATGAAGCGCTTGAAGTCATCCGCATCGTGGCGGATAACGCCGGGCGCGTGCTAGGCGCCGACTGTGTCGAGCTTGCTCCCATTCCTGGCCACCACGCCAGTGAGTTCATCACAGCCAAGCTCATCTACAAGACAATGAACATCCTGATGGATGCCCGTACCGACCATTGAACGTTGGAACGTATCCTTGAAGAAATCTCCAACGTCTCGATCGAATACTGCGAGAGGCAAGGTTACAGAACCCTTTGCTCGCCCCACATGGGATGATATAATCTCTCCCATTGTCAGAGCATTTTTCGAGGGTATAGAGCATGAGCTTGACGTTGAGGCAGGTGGAAGAGATCGCAGATTTAGTGCGATTGGACCTTACCAAGCAGGAAAAAGAGCGCTTTCGCGACCAACTGTCTGCCATATTGGATTACGCCGAGAGGCTTCAACAACTGGACACCAGCGGCGTTCCGCCTACGGCAAATGTCACAGGACTAGTAGGAGTGATGCGCGAGGATGTGATCGAAGCCTCTTTCACACAGGCGGAAGCGCTGGCGAATGCAGCCGAAACGGAAAGTGGTTTCGTCGTTGTACCAGCGGTCCTGGAAGAAGAATAGCAAAAGAATGGAAGATTTAACGAGCCTGACCCTGCACGAGGCGCGCGAGTTGCTGGATGCGGGGGAAGTTCGATCGATAGACTTAACAAGAGCTTTTCTGGAGCGTATTGACGAGATCGATTCGGGGGTGCGAGCATACCTTACGCTCACAGCAGATTTGGCGCTGGAGCAAGCGCGTGCAGCAGATAATGCCTTAGAGGATGGTCGTGCTCGGCACCCGATGCTGGGCCTGCCTATCGCGCTGAAGGATGTGCTCTCGACGCGGGGAGTTCGCACCACTTGCGGTGCCAAGTTCCTGGAGAACTACATCCCGCCCTGGGATGGAACGGCGGTGGCGAAGCTACGCAAGGCGGGAGCTGTCTTCCTCGGCAAGACGAACACCGACGAGTTCGCCATGGGCTCCTCCACTGAGAACTCCGCCTATGGGGCGACACGAAATCCTTGGGACCTCTCCCGCGTGCCGGGTGGCTCCTCGGGTGGCTCGGCAGCGGCGGTCGCTGCTGATATGTGCCTGGCGGCATTGGGCACGGATACGGGTGGCTCGGTTCGGCAGCCCGCTGCTTTTACCGGTATTGTTGGTCTCAAACCAACCTATGGTCGGGTGAGTCGCTATGGCCTGGTTGCCTTTGCCTCCTCGCTCGACCAGATCGGTCCCCTTACGAAAGATGTACGTGACGCTGCTTTTCTCTTAGAGGCCATTGCGGGTCATGATCCCGAGGACTCGACCAGCGCCCCTCGCCCCATACCCAGTTTTGCGGCGTCGCTTGATGAGAGTCGCGGTGTCGAAGGGCTGCGTCTAGGAGTCCCTAGCGAATGGTTTGGGGAGGGCCTGGACGACGACGTGGCGCGGGTAGTGAAGGCTGCTATCAAGACTCTGGAGGAGATGGGCGCGGAGATCCGGGAGATCCATCTCCCCATGACGGAGTACGTGATCCCCGTTTACTACCTCCTTGCACCTGCCGAAGCCAGCGCGAACCTTGCCCGCTACGACGGGGTGCGTTACGGAGTGCGTGCCGCGAAAGGGGCAGATGATATCTTCGAGATGCTTGCGCAGAACCGCGAGGCAGGTTTCGGTCCTGAGGTGAAGCGGCGTATCATGCTTGGGGCCTATGCCCTCTCTGCGGGCTACCAGGATCAGTACTACAAAAAGGCACAGTCGGCTCGCACGCTCATCAAGGAAGATTTCGACCGTGCGTTCGAGCGGGTAGACCTGATCGTCGGTCCCACCACACCTTCTGTGGCCTTCCGCCTTGGCGAGCACGCCAACGATCCCCTCGCCATGTACCTGCAAGACATCTATACCATTCCTGTCAATCTCGCGGGGCTGCCCGGTATCAGCGTTCCCTGCGGTTTCGCCGCGGAGTTACCGGTGGGTCTCCAAATCATCGCGCCTGCGTGGGAGGAGGAGCGCCTGCTGGGTGCTGCATACCGCTACGAACAGGCAAGGGGGTCCATGGAATCGGCGAGCATCGGACTCTAAATAGCGTGTGATGGATTTCAACGCTCTAGCATCTCAGTGAGGAGAAGACGGCATGCATGTAGTTATTCCTGTAGCTGGTTATGGTACCCGTCTGCGTCCCCACACCTACAGCAAACCTAAACCTTTGGTGCAGGTAGCGGGGAACACCGTACTTGGGCATATTTTGGATCAGTTGAAAGATGTTGGGGTCAGCGAGATTACTTTTATCGTTGGCTATCTCGGCGAGCAGATACGAGAGTATGTTGAGGAGAACTATCCCGAGTTCAAGGCCAATTACGTGAACCAGATCGAACGGAAGGGGCAAGCGCATGCGATTTACCTTGCGAAGGAACTGGTAAACGAACCGATCCTCATTATTTTCTCGGATACCATCTCGGACGCGAATCTCGGGACACTCCCGAAGAGTAAGAATGATGGTGTGATCTTTGTGAAGGAGGTGGAGGATCCCCGTCGCTTCGGGGTGGTGACGACCAACGCAGCGGGCATCATTGAGCGGTTCGTAGAGAAGCCAGAGGAATGGGTCTCCAATCTGGCTGTAATCGGGATCTATTATCTCAAAGATTACGCGGGGCTGTTCCAGGCCATCGAGCGGTTGATGGAAGAGAATATTCAGACTCAAGGAGAATTCTTCCTTGCGGATGCGCTTCAATTGATGGTGAAGGATGGCACGAGGCTGGAGGCACGGGCCGTGGACGTATGGGAGGACTGTGGCACGCCAGAAGCCCTTCTCAAGACGAATCGTTACCTCTTGGAGGAGGGTGGCGCCGCAACGGAATATACGAATGGCCAGAACACCGTCGTCATCCCTCCTGTCCACATCCCGCCTGATGTTCAGATCATCAATTCCGTCGTGGGTCCCTATGTGAGTCTTGCGGAAGGGTGCGAGGTGCGTGATGCCATCTTGCGCGATACCATCGCCGATGCCGATGCGGTCATCGAGGACACCATGCTCAGCGAGTCTCTTATTGGCAACAGTGCTTTCGTACGAGGTCGCTATCGACAATTGAATGTGGGCGATTCATCGGTGGTTGACTTCGATTAACGAGAGGAGCACCCTGTGGATTATTCCAGTTGGATTTCTACCCGCGTCAGGACCGTGCCTCCTAGCGGCATCCGCCGCTTCTTCGATATCGCGGCGACGATGGCCGATGTCATTTCCTTGGGTATCGGTGAACCGGACTTTGTCACGCCCGCACCGATCATCGAGGCAGGTATAGATAGCCTGCGTGCTGGACAGACGGGTTACACGTCGAATAGTGGCATCCTGGAACTGCGCGAGGAGCTGAGCGGTTACCTCAATGCTCTCTACGGTCTAGAATACCACCCAGACGAGCTCCTGATCACGGTCGGCGTAAGCGAGGCCGTGATGCTGGCCTTGATGACGCTCGTTGAGCCGGGTGATGAGGTGATTATCCCCGAGCCCTGCTTCGTGTCCTACGGTCCTTCTGTGGTCTTTGCAGGGGGTACCCCTGTCTACGTACCAACCTATGTCGAGAATGATTTTGAAGTGACAGGCGAGGATATCGAGCAGGCGGTCACGCCCAGGACGAAGGCAATCTTTATCGGCTATCCGAACAACCCAACCGGCGCTGTGATGAGTCGTGAGCGGCTGTTGGAGGTGGCGGAGGTGGCGGAGCGCCATAATCTCTTTGTGCTCTCCGACGAAATCTACGACCGCCTCGTCTATGGGGTGGAGCACACCTCCTTCCCCTCATTGCCCGGCATGTGGAAGCGCACGATCTTGCTTGGTGGGTTTTCGAAAAACTTCGCAATGACTGGCTGGCGCCTAGGCTACGCGGCAGGTCCGGCGGAAATTATCAGCGGGATGCGCAAGATGCACCAGTACGTCATCATGAGCGCGCCGACTACCGCGCAGGTGGCCGCTATCACGGCCCTTCGAGAGTGCCAGGACGACGTGGAGCAGATGCGCAGGAGCTATGACGAGCGCCGCCGCGTCATTGTCGATGGTCTCAACACCATCGGCCTACCCACCTTCGAGCCGAAAGGTGCGTTCTACTGCTTCCCTGACATCCGTCCCACAGGCCTAACTGACGAGGAATTCGCCCAACAACTCCTTGCGGAGAAGAGTGTGGCCGCCGTTCCCGGCTCCGCTTTCGGCGCCAGCGGCGGGGGCTTCCTCCGCTGCGCCTACGCCACCAGCATGGTGCAGATCGAGGAGGCACTGGGTCGGATTGAGGACTTTGTGAAAGGTAAGTTGTAAGTAGATGAAGTACGAATTAGTCGTTGGACTGGAGGTCCACTCGCAGCTACTGACCAACTCAAAGATGTTCTGTGGCTGCAATGCGACCTACCAGGATTCTGAGCCGAATACCCATACCTGTCCCGTCTGCCTAGGGTTGCCGGGTGCACTGCCCGTCATCAACAAGGAAGCGGTCGAATACACGATCCGTGTGGGCCTCGCGCTAAACTGTGAGATCGCGCGGGTCACGAAGTGGGATCGCAAGAATTACCACTACCCGGATCTACCAAAGGGATACCAGATTTCCCAGTACGACATGCCGCTCTGTAGGAATGGGTGGCTGGTGATCGAGACAGAGGAGCTAGGAAAGCGGCGTATCGGCATCCGACGCGTCCATCTCGAGGAGGACACGGGTCGCTCGGTACACGCCGAGGGACGCACCCTGCTCGACTACAACCGCTCGGGCGTACCCTTGATCGAGATCGTTACGGAGCCAGATATCCGCTCGCCAGAGGAGGCACGTCAGTTCCTACAAAAACTACGTTCCATCATCCGCTACATTGGCGTGGGAAGCGGGGATCTGGAGGCTGGGGCGATGCGCCTGGAGCCGAATGTTTCCGTACGCTCGGTAGGTTCGAGTAAGCTGGGTATACCCGTGGAGGTAAAAAACCTCAACTCCTTCCGCGCTGTCAAGCTGGCGCTTGAGTATGAGCAGCAGCGACAGGGTATTCTACTCACCCGCGGCGCACCCATTGACCGTGAGACGCGGGGTTGGGTGGAAGCACGGGGAGAAACAGTGCCACAGCGTAGAAAAGAGGAGGCGGAAGATTATCGATACTTCCCCGAGCCTGACCTCCCCTCGCTCCGCATCTCAGAGGAGTGGATCGAGGAGATCCGTGCCGGCATGCCCGAACTACCCCGTGCGAAGGTGGAGCGTTTCCAGGAAGTGTATGGACTTTCCGCTTACGATGCCGATGTGCTTACGGCCGAGCGCGAGACAGCCGAGTGGTTCGAGGAGGCGGTGCGACTAGCCAAGGAGAAGGAGATCGCGCCCAAGGCGGTGAGTAACTGGGTCACGGGCGAGCTTTTCCGCATCAGTAGCGCGCAGGGCAAATCTATCACCGAGCTCCCTATCACCCAGAGTGAGTTGATCGAACTGATCGAGCTGGTGGAGCAGGACAAGATTTCCCAGAATGTAGGGAAATCGGTGCTCGATAAGATGATCGAGTCGGGCCGCAGCGCCCGGCAGATCGTCGAAGAGGAAGGGCTGACACAGATCTCTGACGAGGCGCAGTTGGAGGCGATCGTGGGGGAGGTGCTCGAAAACCATCCGGAGGAAGTACAGAAGTTCCTGGATGGCAAGAGCGCGGTGGCAGGATACTTGATGGGCCAGGTCATGAAGGGCACTCGTGGCAAGGCCAATCCGCAAGTCGCACGCTCGCTCATCCTGACCAAGCTGGAGGCGATGAAGGGTGACGAGTGAAGCAAGGAGATGTTGCCCTTTTCTACTAAGAGTCGTTAGAATCACTTGAAACAGAGACGTTTCACCTCGATGAGGAGGCACACGTGCCTGAAGGGGCATCGCTGCTAGAATTGACGCGGCAGTACTTCAAGGAAGCTGCCGAGAACACTCAGATTTCTCCGGGGCTCCGCGAGACCATTCGTGAGCCCGGCCGAAACGTTACGGTAAACTTCCCTGTCAAGATGGACGATCAGTCGGTGCAGATGTTCACCGGCTTCCGCGTCCAACACTCTATTGCACGTGGTCCAGCGAAAGGTGGACTACGTTACGCTCCGCACCTCACTTTGGAGACCGTGCAGGGCCTCGCCATGCTGATGACCTGGAAGACGGCAGTCGTCGGCATTCCCTTTGGCGGCGCGAAGGGCGGTGTCGTCTGCGATCCATCGCAACTGTCACGCCAGGAACTGGAACGGCTCACGCGCCGCTACACCGGCGAGATTTCGATTATCATCGGCCCAGAGCGCGATATTCCCGATACAGATATGGGTACCGATGAACAGGTGATGGCATGGGTAATGGATACCTACTCAGCTATCAAGGGGTACACTGTTCCTGCCGTGGTGACCGGTAAGCCTGTGCAGATAGGGGGTACCAAAGGTATGGAGCGCGCGACCGGGCGCGGCGTGGTCTTTGTGCTGCGAGAGGCGGCCAGACGCCTCGGGCTTGAGTTGGGCGGCGCGACCGTTGCAGTGCAGGGCTTTGGCAAGGTCGGCGCGACCGTCGCACTGCTCATGAGCCACGTTTTTGGGGCGCGTGTGGTGGCAGTAAGTGATTCTTCAACAGCCCTGTACGACGAAAACCGATTGGACGTCCGTGCACTGATGGAGCACAAGGAGGACACCGGTTCACTAAAAGGATTTGGGAATGCCCAGCAAATTGGGTTGCAAGAGATTCTTACCGTGCCCTGTGATATCGTCGTGCCGGCGGCGGTGGAGATGGTGCTGACTGCCGACAATGCGCCATCCGTCCAGGCACGACTCGTGGTAGAAGGGGCAAACGCCCCCACTACCCCTCAGGCGAGTTCCATCCTCCGCGAGCGCGGTATCACAGTCATCCCCGATATTCTTGCCAGCGCCGGTAGTGTCACCGTGAGCTACTTCGAGTGGGTTCAGAGCTTGCAGAATCTGTTCTGGACCGAGGAAGAGGTAATAGCCCAGCTACGTCGCATCATGCTGCGTGCCTTTGATGAGGTGTGGACATTGGCAGAGGAGCGCACTGTTTCCATGCGCACCGCTGCTTATATCCTCGGTATACAGCGCGTGCGCAGAGCATACGAGTTACGAGGCATCTACCCGTAAATAGATATCAGCCATTTGATCATCAGCAACCATGGTTGGCATCCCGAACATGACGAAAGAGACTTTTCTGACATCTGACCTGCTGGGGAGGAAAACATGATTCCAGAGCAGTTTGTGGCCGAGGATGAAGTGCCTGAGGAGGAGCGGAATCTACTCGCGATTGAGAGAGATGATGCGGAACTGCACGAAGAGGGCGTGCTCATGGCACGGGGAGCATTTGCCACTGGTCCGAACCCCTACACAATGGCGATCGAGCAGTTCGAAGCCGCGTTACCCTACCTCAACCTCAAACAGGGAATCATCGATTACATGCGTGAGGCCAAACGCGCGCTGATCGTCAGTTTCCCCTTGCGTCGCGACGACGGCAGTGTCCTCGTTCTGGATGGGTATCGTGTCCATCACAACAATGTACCAGGTCCCACCCATGGCGGTCTGCGCTACCATCCAGGTGTCACCTTGGATGAGATGCGAGCATTTGCCATGTGGAACACCTGGAAGGCCGCGGTGGTGAATATTCCGTTCGGAGGTGCTGCAGGGGGTGTGGCCGTTGACCCCTTTGTATTAAATGAGTCAGAACTCGAGCGGATGACCCGCCGCTATATCACCGAGATCACACCCCTCCTCGGCCCAGATGGCGACATTATCTCCCCTGACCTCAACACCAACCAGCGGATCATGGCCTGGATCATGGATACCTTCTCGATGAAGAAGGGTTATGCTGTGCCCGCAGTCGCGACAGGGAAACCGCTATCGTTGGGAGGTACAGTGGGGCAGGCGGGCTCTGCTGGATTAGGTCTGTTTCATTGCATCGAGCAGACACTTGAGAAGCTCGGTCAGGATCTAAAAGGTGTCAAAGTGGCGGTGCAAGGCTTTGGCCGTGTCGGTTCCAACACAGCACTCTATCTCTCCAGCTGTGGAGCGAAGGTGGTCGCCGTGGCTGATGTGGGCGGCGGCATCTACGCACCAAGTGGGGTGGATGTGCCCGAGTTGATCGATGTGGCGTCAAAGCATCGGACGGTAACTGCCATGGAGCGGGCTGAGCGCATCACAGACGAGGATCTGCTCTCGATGGATGTGGATGTGCTGGTGCTCGCCGCGCTGGGTAACCAGATCCGTGCTGACAATGCGCATCGTGTGCGAGCACGAATTATTGCCGAAGGGGGTCCCGGTGTCGTGACACCGCGCGCTGACCGCATTCTGGCAGAGGAGGGCCACGATAAGCATGTGGTCATTCCTGATATCTTGGGTAGCGCTGGTGGTATGATCGTTTCCTACTTTGAATGGGTGCAGGACGTGCAAGCCTTCTTCTGGGGCGTTGACCAGATTGAAGACCTGCTCCGCACTATCATGCTGCGTGCCTTTGATGAGGTGTGGGAGCTACACAGCGAGCACAAAGTCGACCTCCGCGTCGCAGCTTACATCCTTGCCGTCAACCGCGTCGCAAACACTACGCTCCTGCGTGGTATCTGGCCGTAGGGTGAGCTTGAATCACTTTTCACGCACGAAGTGGTACACATGAAACTCGCCCTCCTCTCCACCCCATGGGTCGTCCATACCCGCCTCACATAAAGGTTGGTATAGCGTTTCATCGACCGGCACAAAGCTACGGAGGTGGGCCTCCGGATCACGCTGGTAGGCGAGATAGCGGGCATGGCGGACAAGGGCTTCCTGCTCGCGCTCACTGCCGCCATCAAGGAGGTATAGCCATGATTGATCGTGATGGGAACCGCTGCCGGTAAGCGCGAGTGCCTCGCCACATCGCCACACACCGCCTTCGATGATGATTTCCTGCAGCCAGGCTTCGTCCACGGGACGTGCTACCCATCCGTACATGGCATATCCGCCACTTAACGCTAACCAGTGGCTTGCACGGATGCGAGCTAGTAGATTTACAAGGCTAACGTTCGGATGGGGCGTCACTTCCAAGACGGGGTCGGGCAACCCGGGAGCCTTGAAGAGGCGATAGTCACCCCGTAGCGTCATCCCGCTGCCCCGGGCCAGATGGGCTACCTTCTCGTTCTCCCAGCTCGTCGCCAACCCCAGCGTTCGGATGCTCGGTTGCTGTAACGCGAGCGCCACCACGTGGTTGTGAAGCTGAGTCGCGTAACCTTTGCCCTGGTGTTCAGGCTTCACGCGTAGTCCCTCCAGCCACCAGTTGCCGGGCGTCAACTCTACGGCCCGACCGACCGCCGCGATCTCTCCGTCCACCGTGCCTACCCGTAGCAAGCTGTTCGGAGCATTCACCCACTCATGCCATACCTTCGCGAGGTAGTCCTGCCCTTCCCAGATCTCCTTGGTCATCTCAGCAATCTGCTCGTAATCTTCCTCCCGTCCTCTACGAAAAGTGAGCGGAGGGGATGGCGTTGTTGCTGGAAGGTGTTCCCCGTTACTCATGCTTCGCTACGATATTACTCGTCAATCGAGGCCGTCGAGATCGTTATGCGGACTGCCTCTTCCGTATCAACAAGACTGATGAGACCACTCTTCTCAACGATGTCGGTCGTAAAGCGAATCGTCTCGGCGTCTTCGTCCGAACCGAGATCCCCCTCGTCGACCGTGAATCCGGCTTCAGGTAATGCTACCAGGTAGTACTCCTTCACCTCCTCTACCGTCGTTCCATCAACAGCATAACTTGCCTTGCTATACCGCTCCAGTTCCTCGTTATCATCGACCTCGACCTCGATCAATTCGGCTTCCTCGGGTACCGGAATGTAGATGCCAAAGATATCCTCCGTGCTTGGCTTTTCGTCTAATACGAACGCCCCGTCGTCCTCCCCGACTAATTCCTCGGCTGTATCCATCGTCTCAACCTCACCCACTCCCGGGGTTCCCAGTTCATCGGGAGACTGAGCCGCGGGTTCATAGAAGGCAGTCGTCGGTTCGATCACGGCTTCGCCTGCTTCCGGCGTAGGCGGAAAGGCAATCGGTTCATCATCTTCCGCCTCACCACAGGCACTGAACGTGAGGAGAACGGCGAAGAGAGTGATCAGGAGAAAGATCCGATGTAGCATTTAATGCTCCTTTGCGCTCCGTTTCTTCTGTTACTCCCCCTACACCAGCAAGGGGCTATCAACATCGTGTAGCACTAAGCATGCCGGCATAGACATGTGCTCCGTTGTGAAAAACGCCCGACGAGTGAAGTGCCGGACGTTTTTTCAAATCCTTCTTTTCCGTTAATCCTTGTTCTACACTGCTTGTCTTGATGCCGTGTAGTGT
>JALZCF010000515.1 GCA_030863245.1 Chloroflexota bacterium | reverse complement strand
TCATAAGGCTTTCCATATAGTACCCGCGCGCAGCGGCGTAGTCGGCCTGCTGCCACGCAATGGCCCCTAGTCCTAGCAGCGGCAGCGGATTCTTCCCTAGCTCCCGGAAGATCGTTAGGCTCTCCTCAAAGAGAGTGCGGGCACCAGCGATATCACCCAGCCCGAGGGTTGCACCCGCGAGATTGTTGAGTGCGTAGGCCAAGCCCTCCCTGTCCTCGATCTCACGGTAGAGGATTACGCTCTCCTCTTGCAGCGCGCGTGCCTGCTCGTAGTCCCCCTCTGCCCACTCGGCAGTCATCCCCAAGCCGGAGAGCGCTTTGGCAAGGCTCCGCTTGTCTTGGAGCTTGTGGGCTAGCGCGGCGCTTTCCGCGAAGAGAGCACGTGCTACCGCATAGTCGGCCTGCATCAGCGCGAGCATTCCTGCCTTGGAAAGGACTCTTGCCCGTACGGCTGTTGCCTCCGTCTGGGCCGTCCTCGCTAGCGCCATGTGTAGCCAGTCGCGTCCCTCGCTGAGGTAGCCACGCACCCACCAGAACTGCCACAGAGCGTCGGCTAATCGTAAGCCGCTCTCCGCATCGCCACCTGCCAGAAACCACTCGAGCGCCGCACGCACGTTGTCCTTATCGGCGTCGAGTTGCTCCATCCATACGGTTGAGGGTCGGTCTTCGACGTACCGCGCCGCCTCTTCCACGAGGGCCAGATAGAAGGCGGCATGGGCCGCACGAATCGCCGCTGCCTCGCCACTGGCCTCCAAGCGTTCCCGGGCATACTCTTGAATCGTACGTAGCAGCACGAAGCGTGGTTCGCCGTCGGGCTGCTCTGTTTGCTGTAACAGGCTCTTGTCAAGTAGGGAAGTCAGACCATCGAGCACATCTAGCGCCAGTTCCGCCGGGTCGCAGATGGCTTCTACCGCTTCAAGAGTAAAGCCGCCCACGAAGACGGCGAGGCGGCGGAAGAGGCCCTGCTCGCTCGGGTCTAACAGATCGTAGCTCCACGCGATAGCGGTGCGTAAGGTTTGTTGGCGCATCGGGAGGTCGCGGGCACCGCCTCTTAACAGATGGAGAGGGCTGTCCGTCGCGCTCGTCAAACGCGCGAGGAGGGCCTGGGGCGAGAAGAGCCTGACGCGCGCGGCGGCCAGCTCGATCGCCAGCGGTAAGCCATCCAGGTGGCGGCAAATCGCGGCGACGAGCGGGGCGTTCTCGGGCGTGAGCGTGAAGGCAGGCTGGGCGGCCTGGGCGCGCTGGACGAACAGCTCGACCGCTGCGTAATCTGACAGGGCGCTCACCACCTCCTCTCCCGCCGCGCCCTCCTCCTGCGTGCTGGGGGGAGCTAAGGGGGGTAGCGGCAAGAGATGCTCGCCACGTAGGTGCAACGCCTCGCGGCTCGTGGCAAGTGCCTTCAGGCCCCGGCAGGCACCCAGCAGCTCGGCGACGAGGGGTGCAGCCTCCATCACCTGTTCAAAGTTGTCCAGCAACAATAAGCTGTGTTGGTTCCATAAATGGGTTTTCAGCGTTTCCAGCAAGGGTTGCGTAGCGCTCTCTGGTACTTGGAGGGTTTCAGCGATGGTGGTCGCGACAAAGGCGGGATCGTTGATCGGCGCGAGATCCACGAAGAAGACGCCATCCGGGAAGTCATCGAGGAGCTCGGCCCCCGCCTGCAGGCTCAGCCGTGTCTTGCCCATCCCACCCGGTCCCGTCACTGTCACGAGCCGCACGTCTTCCCGTCGCAGCAGCTGTGTGACGGTCGCTAGCTCCTCTTCGCGACCAATGAGAGAGGTGGGCAGGATGGGCAGGTTGTTGGGGCGGGCATCTAGACTGCGCAGAGGTGGGAAATCGGCCTCCAGTCCTGGTACGATGAGCTGAAAGACCTGCTCAGGCTGAGTGAGATCCTTGAGGCGGTGCAGGCCTAGGTCCTGGAGAGAAACGCCGATGGGCAGGCTGTCGCGTGCGAGCTGAGCGGTGGCCAGCGAGAGGAGGGTCTGGCCGGGGTGGGCAAGGCTACGCAAGCGGGCGCAGCGGTTGACATCGGAGCCGTAGTAATCACCTGCGCGCACGTCGGCCTTGCCAGTGTGCAGGGCCAGGCGCACGCGTAATGGCACCGGTAGTGACCATGGTTCGACAGCGAGTGCCTGCTGGAGGGCACAGGCCGCAGCCACGGCATCGGAGGCGCGCACGAAGACCGCAAAGCGGCTATCTCCCTCCCCGCGCGGCCGTACCACCTGTCCACCATGGCTTTCCACCACGCCCTCCACCAGCGCGTCGTGGCGGTGCATGGCTACCCGCATCTCTTGTGGATACTGCTCCCACAGTGCCGTGCTACCGACGACATCCGTAAAGAAGAAAGTCATTGTTTCTGTATCTAAAGTCACCGTACACCCCTCACCCTGCAAGTAGCTGTCGCGCCGTATTGTATCACTCTTTATCAATCAAGTGGTAAGCCGCTTAATTCGTTCTCTATAAAAGTGTGCAAGCGGCTACCTACTGGCAAAGAATGAACGTGAGCCAGACCATCCCGGCCTTCTTTCGAGAAAAGGCTACTACTACCGGTTGGTTTCACTCATCCAACAAACAGGCCTCGCATAACAGGGGATCCGATATCTCTGCCGCCGTGACCACATCGACATGACCTTACAGTAGCAAGGGTAGGGCGGTGCCTTCCACCAGAGAAGTTAGTCCGCGAGGATTGCAAGTACGGGATCTACTCTAAAACACTCTTGTCCCTCAACTCCAGCAGCGTGCTACTCAAACGTTCGACGTAGCGGTGCTGGTTGCCGAAGGTGGGGAAGGGCATGAAGTAGGTGGGCAGGGGAGCGAGGTTTGCCTGGGCGATCGCTGATTCGATATGGGGGCGGGTAGCTGTCATCACCGAGATGACGGCCAAGGGCCGATACCTGGCCATGCGCTCGGCGAGGGAGGGCACCGCAAGCGAGCGCTCGCGTTGCCGCTCCGCCCGCTCCATTCGATTGACGGGGATCAGGCACAGGTCATCTAGGTAGCAGCCACGCGCCTGGAAGAAGCGGAGGAACTCTTCTCCACTTTCCCATTCACGTCGATAGGCTTCAGAAAATGCCTGTTGTGTGTAGCGCGACAGGTTGGAGTCCGCGGCGTAGAAGAAGGTGCCGCCCGCGGGCGGTGACTCGCCGATAAAGAGGACACGCACGGTATCAGGCAGGTACGCGCGGCGCAGAAGTTCGTCTGGTGTCTCGAGCATCTTTGTTTGCTGCTACCGATCCGCCATCATAGATTTGTTAGATCCACGAGGGCCGGAACTTGTAGCCATAATGAATGAGCCCCTCGTCTCCATCCTCCTTGATCTTGCGGATGACCATCTCGACAGGCATGCCGATCCGAAGCGAGTCCAGCTCTACATCGGTTAGCATCGCGGTGATGCGCGGACCATCCGAGAGGTCAACGAGCCCAACGGCATAGGGGACCTGCTCCTCGTAGCCGTCGGGTGCCTGGTAGATGACCGTAAAAGAGGCGAGGGTTCCCCCACCGCGTAGGGCGCGCGGCTCCATCTCGCGGGAGCGGCACGCCCTGCATACCTCACGGGGTGGGAAATAGACGGCGCCACAGCGAGTGCACTTCGTGCCCTCTAGTTGATATCGTTGGTTGCGGAGACGCCAGTTGCGTGGGATGTCCATTTTGTGGTTACCTCGTTAGATGTGTTGCATGTTGCATGTTGCATGAACTACGAGAGAAGTCTGTGAATGTGTCAACTGCATCGGCAGGTTACGTAACACGCGGTACCTAATATGCAGTATGTAACATGTAACATGCAACATGCAACAGTTATCAATCCTTTGTCAGCCGATCCATCTCTCAAGTATTGTCGTGACGACAGTGGCGCCGCTGCCGCCGATGTTTTGTGTCATGGCGACGCGGGCGTCTGGGACTTGGAGGGCATCGGGAGCTTGGCCGCGGAGCTGGAGGGCGGCTTCGACGATCTGGTAGAGGCCTGTTGCGCCTACGGGGTGGCCTCGCCCTTTTAGCCCGCCCATTGTGGTGATAGGCAGATCTCCGACCCGGCGGATCGCGCCGTGGTGCGCGAAGCGGACAGCCTGACCCCGTTCGACGAAGCCTGCACTCTCTAACGAAAGTGCGGCCATGATGGAGAAGGCATCGTGCAGCTCGAAGAAGTCGATCTCCTCGTGTCGCTTGCCGGCGCGGGCGAGTGCCTTCTTGGTCGAGCGTTCTACCCCCTTCAGCCAGAGCAGCTCCTCTCGATCATGGAGGGAGATGGTGTCCGTCCCGATCTCGCAGGCAAGGAGGCGCAGTGGCTTGTCGGAGAGGTCACGCGCCCGCTCTGCCGTCGTCACCACCACAGCGGCTGCACCATCTGCAATGGGGGAGGAGTCGAGGAGGTTGATGGGGGTGGCGATCATCTTTGCGTCGGCGTACTGCTCCATTGTGATGGGGAAGTTAAACATCGCGTTCGGGTTGTGCACTGCGTTTGCATGTGCGTTCACGCTGAACACGCCAAACTCCTCTTTGTCCACCCCGTACTCGTACATGTAGCGTTGCATCACAAGGGCGTTGATGGCGACGAAGGAGAGTCCCATCTGAGTCTCGAAGTCGGCGTCCGCAGCCATGGCCAGCGCATTTTGTGTACAGTTAGAGGTCAACTCTGTCAGCTTCTCAACGCCGACGGCAATGGCGACCTCTGCGACGCCACTGCTGACGGCGAGCATGGCCTGTCGCAGTGCTGCCGCAGCGGAGCCGCATGCGGCCTCCACCTTCACTGCCTCGATGCCTTCCAGGCCAGCATAATCTGCGATGAGCGCGCCAAGGTGTTCTTGCTGAGCCAGTTCCCCGCCCAGCATGTTGCCGACGTAAAGCGCGTCCACGTTCTTCACGTGCGCGTCCTCCATCGCATCCAGCAGGGCCTCCACGGCAAGCGAGCGGAGGCTTCTGTTCCAGTGCTCAGCGACGGATGTCTGTCCGATTCCGACTATGGCTACTTCTCTCATGGGTTGCTCCGTGACGTGGTGCATGTTGCATATTGCATATTGCATGTTGCATGTTTCGTGAACTGTGAGGTTGGGTACTCAGGCAGCGACTATGCGCCACGTAGTGTGCGATATCTTCTACTTTATTTTTCCGCGCCACCGAGCGTAGGTGGCGTAGTCTATGTATTGCTTGCGGTCTAGGTAGTGCTGGGTGTGGGGGGCGCGATCGCGGGCTTCTTGGATGCGATCGGTGACGCGGTAGACCAAGGCGTCGGAGCCTGCGCCGGAGCCAAAGGAAACAACGAGCACGCGATCCCCCGGTTGGGCTTCGTCCAGGACACGCGTCAACCCCAGGGGCGAGGCGCCGGCGTAGCAATTGCCGATCAACGGTGCGAGCAGACCAACTCGTATCTGTTCGGACAAGAAGCCCAACCGCCGGGCAGCCTTTTCAGGAAACTTGGCGTTAGGTTGGTGGAAAACCGCCGCTGCAAAGTCCTCCGCTGCGAGGTTCATCTCTTCCAGGAGTGTTGTCGTCGCCCCGATGACGTGCGTAAAGTAGGCAGGTTCGCTGGTGAAACGGTTGCCGTGGGATGGGTACGTCTGGTGCTCGCGCCGCCAGAAGTCAGGGGTATCACTCACGTAGGAGTAAGAACCCTCAAGCACGGCGATCGCCTCTTCTGCCGGGCCCATCAAGTAAGCGCCGCCGCCCGCCCCGGCCGTGTATT
>JALZCF010000496.1 GCA_030863245.1 Chloroflexota bacterium | reverse complement strand
TGGGCACCAGGTTCTCGAAGGCGATATCGAGGTGGGCCTGCTCACCGGTGATGGTGTAGGTGCCACTGCCACTCGCCGCGAACCACTCTTCCATCGTAAAGCCGAGGGCTTGGCCCTTGGCGAAGGGACCGAGTGGGCGCTCGCCCAGGCCGAAGAGGTTGTGCTCCTGCATCTCGGCGGTGCTGTAGGCCATCTTAGCGAGCGTTTCTTCTGTCAACTCCTCCTGGGAGGCGATGCGCACCACCTGATTTCTGTCTGTCTCGCTTTCCACATAGATATCCTGTTCGATCATTCCCCCCTGTAGGTGATTGATGAATTCCAACTCGATCACCTGGCCGGTCAGGCCATGTGCGGAGGCGGCATTGGCCGCCAGGACGAATAGGGTGACTAACTGAATCATGATGGTAACAAAGCGTCTGGGGAGCGTAACGGACCGCCCTGCAGTTCGGCTCTGATTGTGGAGCTGTTTGATTAGCCTATGTCGCTGTGCCTCTTGCAGGCGTGCGGTCCGGCTAAGCTGGGCCTGTTGTTCAAGGTAGGATATATCATACATCTTGTGTCTCCTTGTTGATTAAACAGATACGTTCTTCATGCTGCCGAGCCGCATTAACGGTGATCCTGGTGGCTGCAATGAGCATTTGCGATGCACTCCCTACGTCCCCGCAGCGTAGGGAGTACACCCCGCGTGTGTCCTTTCTCGATTACGACTCACTCGCTTCGCGTTCCCTTCGGAACTGGACGACGAAGCCGATGAGCAGGGGAGTGGTCTCTACTAGATTGTAGAGGAAGTGCAGGTCCGCACGCGTGATAGCCAGTCCACCCTCGATCGCGCCACCCCGCGACAGCAACCCCGGGGTTCCGGCAATGCCGGTGCTAAGATAGATGGACATGATGTACATGTGCTCGATCTGGTGCCAGCCCGCGAAGAGGAGCGTCAGCCAAAGCCAGCGGTTTGCGCGAAAGCGCCAGAGCAGCACAACCACCGACACGAACACAACGCTGTTCCAGATGACGTGTACCCACTCGGTGTCCAGCGCCCCAAAGACCCCGTGGGCTTGCGGACCTGGCCAACCCAGCATGTGGATTTGGACCATCTGCGCCACATGTTCCATCATGTGGCCGCCCTGCGTGACGACCAGCACGTAGTAGAGCGCCAGCAGCCCGTACTGGCGATAGGTCCACACCATCTCTCGCGTAAAGAGGGGGACCCAGGGCGCCAAGCCGGCGACGACCGCGGCCCACAGAGGCATCCCTAGGACCAGCGCCGCCACCTCGCTCGCCACCGAGGCCACCAGGGTGAGTACGACGATGCGCGTTGGCACGCTATGTATAGTGACAATGTTTCTTAAGAGGCTGGTATTCATGACGGTATCCTTTCCTGTAACAATTGATTGATTGACGGTTGATGTGATGCGAGCGCGCCTATTCTGTCTAGGCACGCTCATAGTTGATAAATGTTGGTTTCTCTAGGCAGCTTGACGCTCCATGCGGGGATAACGGGGTCGAAGCGTACCGATCGCCTCAAGAAACCATTGCGGCGCGCGTGATAGGACACGTCCCGACTCGTCCGTGACCGGCTGCCGCCGCTGGTCGCTGATGGCTGTTGCCTTGACCTCGATCATTGTGTGCTGATGAGTTTCCGCATGGGATTCCGTAACCTCAAAACAGGTCGGACAAAGATAGAAAGTGCCTTGCGTGTTCATGTGTAACCTCCTCAGAGGGTTGTTTTCGTTTCGTTGTGAGTATCGTGTCTACACTATACAGGTCCAACGTCCTTGGAGCGTCTGACCGTGCGTCCACCAAGCGTCCTTTGTTGGGATGGAGCTGCAGGACGCGGATATTCGGAGAGGGGTTTGCAGTCCACACTTATGAGGATTGTTTATTAAATCGGGGTATTGGACCGACGCTACGTTATCCTGTTTATTTCTACAATTCTCATCAGTGTGCGCCAAGTGTGGACTGCTAGCCGTTAACGGCATTTCGAACATGCAAGGGGTACGACCCTTGTGGTTGCCCTGCCACGCGCGACCGCACGTTGGAGGCAACCCTTGTGGTTGCCCCTACATTTCTATCTGTGTCGTCTGTTAAGGATGACTGGAGATGTGGCTTCTGCTTGCGGAACTGCGCGCCGGGCTGGAGACGGCCATTAGAGATAAGGTATGAGTCCTCGCTCTCCGGTCTCCAGTCTCCAATCTTCAATCTCCCACTCACGGATGCTTCCTTAATTTTCCACTAGGCAGCCTGTCGAAGGGCTGGCTGACGCGGGGCAACTGAAAGAACGGTGGGCTGGGCCCGCTCTGCCAAGCCGAGTGTCTGTCGTAAGGCGCCACGTGCTTGCTGGTTGCCTAGCACGGCCTGCCGCCAGATGGCTTCAAAGCTATGGTTAGCCGTAGGTTGTGCAGGCTCGCCCAGGCCAAGTGTCTCGTGTAGAGCGCCACGTGCTTGCTGGTTGCCCAGCACGGCCTGCCGCCAGATGGCTTCAAAACTGTCGTTCTGTACTTGCGCTGCCATCACGTAAAACATCATGAACCTCCTGTTGGTGTTTGATTAGGGTTTTGGGTTGAATGTTTGCTCATCTAACTTCGTTGTCTTGAGTACTCGGGACGCTCTCAGAATACGCGCCCAACGTCCCTACACCGTTAAAGAAGCGTCCCGCGTGCGTCCTTCTTGCCCATGAAGCTGAAAGTTGCTCCCTTCCCGACCAACGCCCTTAACGGGTCACTAGGCAGCCCGACGCAGTGTATGCAGTGTATTAGGAGAATCGGCACGATTTCGTGGTCTTGCTTCGAGGGAAAGGGGAGCTTCAGCTGTGCCAACCATTTCAAATCGGCGGTGTGATAGGCGCCGCCGTGACAGGATGAATTGTTGGAGTACTACGATGGGCGTTGTCACAGTGAGAAGCAGGCTGACGAGCATCAATGTAGAGATCTTCGCGACCGCCATCCTGAGCTGTCTGCTGTATCGGCTGCCTCGTGTCCTGCGTCCCCTTTTCTCCCTTGCCACCTTGACCCGTTGGTATCGGCTCGCCGCTTGCAGCCGCCCTTCTCGATAGAGTTCCGCCTGCTGTTCATCGAAGTGCGTGAGAATCATCATTCGCTCCTTTCGCTTAAACTGGTTGGAGTCATCCTCGGAGCGGCTTACTCCTCGGACGGTCCATTTCATTATCGTCGTGACTGTCATGCGTGACTGTCATGTCTGTAGCATAGGGGCAGACAGTCCTTGAACCGTCCGGCGTTCCGTCCGTGTTGCGTCCTTTATTGCGTGGGTGAGGAATGTAGCTGGCTAACTCAGGCTTCGGCCCAGCTAGGATGCTTGGAGGTGGTCGATCAGGTTGTGGGGAATGTTGACAGCGGATTTGAAACGGAGAGGGATGTCTTTATTGAAATGACTGTTCCACTAGGCATTCCAGCCCGTCGGCGGACGACGTATGACCACGCGCTGTGGCACGTTAATGGTTTGCAGCCGATTCGATTGCATGTGCCAGTCGGCGTACCCGAATACGAGGCCTAGCGGCGCTGTGTCCTTGAGCATCTGCCGATACCAGAGCATATAGGCAAGATCGGGTTCGCGCCCA
>JALZCF010000430.1 GCA_030863245.1 Chloroflexota bacterium | reverse complement strand
CGGCCTGCTGGCTGACCCCGCTTGCCGCCTGCTGACCTTAGTCGGGCCGGGCGGGATCGGCAAAACGCGGCTGGCTCTACAAGCTGCCACGATGCTCGGTGATAGCGCTCCCCGTGTCGTCTTTGTCGATCTGGCCCCCGTCCGCTCGCTTGACCTTTTCGTCTCGGCCATTGCCGATCCGTTGCACGTCCCCCTTTCAGGCCAGGCCTCGCTCCAGGCGCAGTTGCTCAATCTTCTAAGCGACAAGGAGATACTGTTATTGCTGGACAACCTGGAGCATCTGCTCGCCGAAGACTTTGGGGCCTCGGACATAACGGCCTACCTGACCGCACTGCTCCAGGCCGCGCCGGGCGTCAAGCTGCTTGTCACGTCGCGGGAATCATTGAATCTACAGGGCGAATGGCTCTACCCCGTGGGAGGCCTTCCTTTTCCCCTTTCGCTCAACGATGAGGCGCTGGACAGCTACGGTGCGGTTCAACTGTTTGCCACCTGCGCGCGGCGGGTGCGCCCGGATTTTGCACTGGAAGAGGAGGCAGAGGGGGTGATCCAGATCTGCCAGCTCGTCGAGGGCTTGCCGCTGGCGCTAGAGCTGGCTGCCTCCTGGGCCAAGTCACTGCGTTGTGAGGTCATCGCCGCCGAGATTCGGCACAGCCTAGACTTTCTCACCGCGCGCCTGCGGGATATGCCTGAACGCCATCGGAGTATGCGGGCCGCTTTTGACCAATCCTGGCAGCGCCTCAGCGCACAAGAGCGCCATATTTTCAAGCGGTTGTCCATCTTCAGAGGCGGATTTCGGCGCGCCGCGGCGCAGCAGGTGGCCAACGCGTCCCTGCCCATTCTCACGGCGCTGGTAGACAAGTCCCTGTTGCGCTGGGAGCCGAGCGGTCGTTACCATCTCCACGAGTTGTTGCGGCAATATGCCCAAGAGCACTTGGAACAATCGCCCGAAGAGGTTGCCATTGTTTGTGATCGCCACTGTGCCTACTATGCCGATTTCTTAGGGAAATGGCACGCGGACCTGAAGGGGGGCCGGCAACGGGTGGCGGCGCAGGCCATTGCGGCCGAGTTGGAAAACATCCGCATCGCCTGGAACTGGGCGGTGCAACATACAAGAGTCGACGCCATACAGCAAGCGGCGGATACGCTACACTACTTTTACCAGTTTCAGAGCAGATATCAGGAAGGAGTGCGTGCCATGGCATCCGCTGCCCAGGCCCTGGACAAGCGGGAGCTCTCCGGGCAGGAGGCGGCGACCCTGGCCCAGCTCCTGACTTATCAGGGCTGGTTCTGTATCCGCTTGGGTCACTTTCAGACCGCCAAGACGGTCCTGCAGAGAAGCCGGGTCATCTACGATTGGCTTGGCACGCCTCACCCGCCCTTCTCCGCCGCAGACCCGCTCGTTACGCTGGGCACCCTGGCCAACATTCTGGGAGACTATGACGAGGCAGAGCAGCTGGGGGAAGCGTCGCGACGCATCAACGAAGCGCTGGATGATCAGGCTAATCTGATGGACTCTTTCTATGTGCTGACCAATGCCGCCTTCGCCCGCGGCCAATACGAAACCGCTCAAGAATACGCTCGCCTAGCGTATGCTTCAGCCGTGGTAGTCAACGACCGGTGGGTGATGGCGTACATCCTCAACGATCTGGGCGACATTGCCCGCGCCCTGGGGAATTATGGCCAGGCCCAGCAATACTATCGGGCCAGTTATGCCATTCGGGAGGAGTTCGACGACCCTGAAGGGATGGCAGTCGCCCTCAATCGTCTGGGCGAGGTGGCCTGGTTGCAGCAGGCCTACCAGGAAGCCGAGCAACTATGTCAGCGCAGCCTGACCATTTACCGGGAGATCGGCGATCAGGGAGGGCTGGCCCGGTCCCTCAATGGACTGGGCAACGCGGCATGCGCGCGGGAAGCGTACCGCACGGCGCTATCGTATTTCCATGAGGCCCTCAGCATCTCCGCCGAAATAGAGTACCTCCCCCTCACCCTGTCTATCCTGGTCGGTATCGGTGACCTGCTCCTTGGGATCGGACGGGTTGAACAGAGCGTCGAGGTGCTGGCGCTCATCCGCCAGCACCCGGCGAGCGGGCGCGACGTATGCGAGCGCGCTGAGGGACTTCTGGCCCGCGCGGGCCAGCAGCTCCCGCCGAAAGAGTTGGCGGATGCTTTCCAGCGGAGCGAGGTAGGAGACCTCAGCGCAACGGTCACGACTGTGCTAACCGGACTCGCTGCCTTGAGCGCAGAGGAGGGCGAAGATGGCCTACGCGCTGTCTGGCCGCTTGCTACCTCACACCCTACGGGTCTGGTGGAACCCCTCACCCCACGCGAACTGGAAGTTCTTCGCCTGCTGGCATCTGGTCTGTCCAACCAGGAAATCGCCGACAGGCTCGTCATCTCCGTTGGCACCGTCAAGTCGTACACGCACCAGATCTACAGCAAACTTCAGGTACGCAACCGCACCCAGGCCGTCCTGCACAGCAGGCAATTGAACCTGTTGCCCTAAACGGTTTTCCTCCCCTTCACCTCATCACCCATCGAGAAAACCAACCGCCAAACCAACTTTTGATAGAGGATACGGGAGCGGTTGGTCGCTATACTATGGATGCAAATGGGGACTGGTTCTTGGGAGGTAGCCCTCCACGCAAGCGTGCAGCGGCGCAAACCGGAGCCACTATTAGAGGAAAGGAGTCGAAGCCATGACGGTGTTGCTATCAACCAACGATGTGCCCGTGGACGAAGGAAGGATCCAAGCCTTTGCCGCAGAACTGCGTGGTGAGGTAATTCGCCCGGGCGATACTACCTATGACGAAGCCCGAAAGGTCTGGAACGGGATGATTGACCGGCGTCCCGCGGTGATCGCGCGCTGCACCGGTGCGGCGGACGTCATGGCTGCCGTCCGCTTCGCCCGAGAGCAAGGGCTGCCGATCGCGGTGCGGGGCGGCGGACACAACGTTGCGGGTAACGCCGTCTGCGAAGGAGGACTCGTCATTGACCTTTCGCTGATGCGCGGAGTGCGGGTTGACCGCGAGCGGTCGGTGGTCAGGGTTGCGGGTGGCGCGCTGCTCGGCGACGTAGACCATGAGACGCAGGCGTTCGGGCTGGCAGTGCCCCTGGGCGCGGTGTCGACTACCGGCGTCGGCGGGCTGTCGCTCCACGGCGGGCTTGGGTTCCTCACCCGCAAATATGGTCTGACCGCAGACAACCTGGTATCTGCCGACGTGGTGACGGCCGATGGCCAGTTGATCACGGCAGACGAGAACCATCACCCAAATCTCCTGTGGGCGCTGCGAGGCGGTGGTGCAAACTTCGGGGTGGTCACCTCCTTCGAGTTTCGGCTTCACCCCGTCGGGCCGGAGGTCTGGTTCCTGCTCACCTTCTACCCGGCGGTCGAGGGGCCGAAGGTCATCGAAGCCTTTCGTTCCTTCATGCTGGAGGCTCCCGACGAGCTGATGGCC
>JALZCF010000420.1 GCA_030863245.1 Chloroflexota bacterium | reverse complement strand
ACGCTTGGCCGCAGGCCCCCCAGCGGCGATTTCAATCGCCTGTGCGCTCGTATGGGCTATCGCATAGGCAACGCTCACGTAAAGCAGGTAGAGCGCACTCTGCGGGTGGCCGGCAAGGAGGGCCATCCCAAGGAGGAGCGCCCCAACCGCACTCCAGCGCACCCGCTCGTGAACAAGGCGCGCCTGCACAGCGTGATGAATTGCCAGCAGCAGCCACGGCAGCCAGGCGCTGGTTTCCAGGATGGTAATCTGCTCGAGGGGGAAGCCCGTCAGGTACCCCCCAAAGCCGAAGACCGCGGCGCCCGCTAACGATGAGAGCGGATCCAACGCGAGGGCGTACCGTACAAAGAGGTAGGCACCCACCGCTGCCAGCGCGATATGCGCCACCGCCTCCAACTCCAGGGCGATCAATGGGAAGTTCGCACCCCAGAACAGCGCGTTCAAGAGCGCAGGGGGATAGAGCACGGCGGCCTGGGGGTCGGCTAGACCGGGTTGGCCGCCAAAGATGTAGGGATTCCAGAAAGGAAGATGACCGTCCGCCAACGAGGCGGCGACGAAGCGGCGCAGGGGATAGTACTGATCGGTAAAATCGCCAACCGGGAAGGCGACCCGATCCGCAGGGTTCGGCGCCCACAGCCGCCAGAAGAAAAGGGCGACAAGCAGAAGGAGGAGGGCAACTGCACCAACATCGACGGCAAAGCGGCGCCAAGAAGCAAGGCGAGAGGTAGAGGACTCAATGAATGGAATAGCCCTGTCCTCATGCGTCGTAGCCACTCCCTCTTTCACAACCATCAGGACAACCAGACCCTACGGCTCACTCCTGCTCACCCGTCCGCTCTTCACGGACGTAGTAGATGGGTTTGTTCTGCGATTCGTGATAGACGCGAACCAGGATCTCCCCAAGCAATCCCATGGTGATGAACTGGATGCCGATCACGATGAGCAGGACGCCGAGGAGGAGAAGCGGGCGGGTCCCGATGTTCATGCCTTGGACGAACTTGACGTAGGTGAGGTAGAGACCGATCAGCGTGCCACTCCCGGCAGAAAGGATCCCGAGCGTCCCGAAGACGTGCAGCGGCCGGGTGGCGTAACTGGATAGAAACCAGACAGTGATTAAATCCAGAATCACACGAAGGGTCCGGCTGATTCCATACTTCGACGATCCGTGCTCCCGCGCGAAATGGTTCACCGGCACCTCCGTGATGCGCGCCCCCACCATGCCCGCTAGCGCCGGAATGAATCGATGTAGCTCCCCATAGAGCCGCACGTGCTGGAGCACATCGCGGCGGTAGGCCTTGAGGGAACAGCCGTAATCGTTCAGTCGTACATCCGTCACGTTGGAGATCAGGCGGTTGGCGATCAGCGAGGGCAACTTGCGGTCCAGGTAGCGATCCTGGCGCTTGTGCCGCCACCCACTCACCACATCATAGCCCGCATCGATCTGTTCCATCAGCTTCGGAATGTCCCGGGGATCGTTCTGGAGATCAGCATCCATCGTCACGACCGTTGCGCCGCGTGCCCGATCGAACCCCGCCGAGAAGGCAGCCGTCTGCCCAAAGTTGCGCCGGAGCCGGACGACCTGCACGCGTGGATCCTCAGCTGCCAACTGACTCAGCAGCGACCAACTCCGGTCGGTGGACCCATCGTCCACGACGACGATCTCGTAGGAGCGCCCGTACTCCTCCAACACCGAGGTAAGCGCCTCGTACAGCCGGGGGATACACTCCTCCTCGTTCAACACCGGAATCACCACCGATATCTCCGGAGGCGGCGCTAGCTGCTCCAGCAACGCTTGTTCCAGCTTTGGTGCGGCTCTCACTGATCTCATCTCAGCATTCATGTCCATCGAAAACGGTCCTCGAACGTGGAGAACGAAGCTTTATTGTATTCGGATGGGAGCGAGTGTCACATTAACGCCATGTTGCATGTTGCATGTTGCGTGGTACGAACCCTTCGTGGTCCTCAGAAGAGCAACTGGTATAATACAAGGCAGTGAACTTGGGCTATTATTGGAGGCTGGGTAGGTGTCACTCGCCCCACGCGCCGTAACAAGTACCACAACCTCTAATGATGCCTGATGGCACAGCCAACATAACATGCAACATGCAACAGATCGACGGAGAGACAACTACGATGGCGCGCATCCGACCATTTGAAGCCATTCACGGGGTGCAGGTAGCAGAGTTGAAAGTATGGGCCGATGAGCGGGGTCAGTTTATCGAGACCTTCCGCAAGGAGTGGTTCCCGCAGCGTGAATGGGAGCGCGTCCAGACGAACCGCTCCGACTCGAGAGCTGACGTGCTGCGAGGTCTGCACTACCACTTGCATCAGGTGGATTACTGGTACGTGCCCCGGGGCGCCATCCGCGTGGGGCTTGCCGATCTCCGTCCGTCCTCACCGACGTACAAACAGAGCGCGGCGATCGAGCTCGGTGAGGATAAACCACGGGGCCTGTTCATTCCCGTCGGGGTGGCACACGGCTTCGTCGCCCTAACCGACGCCACGCTAATCTACCTCGTGGACAACTACTACGACAGCACCGACGAGCACGGCGTGCGCTGGGACGATCCCCAGCTCCACGTCCCCTGGGATATCGAGACCCCGATCCTCTCGCCGCGCGACCAACAAAATCCCCCCCTCGCCGAGATTCCTGCCGAGGAGTTACCGTAGGGCAGGGCAGTTATGGGAGCTGTAGAAGCTACTTCCCTTTACCAAACCCGATCATCGACAACCAAAGACACCCTGCTGCCTACCACACGTTCCGCTCCCCGCTCCCCGCTCCCCGCTCCCCGCTCCCCGCTCTACTG
>JALZCF010000405.1 GCA_030863245.1 Chloroflexota bacterium | reverse complement strand
GGCAGCCAGTAGAGATACCTATCAGGGGTTGGGTCAAGCCCTCTGGTATAGTCGAGTCGGAGGTGATCCACCTCCTGGTGGCTGGCGCTGCCTACCCCGTTATCGTCCAAACGAGCGGCGCCAACCTGACGAGCCCCGAGGGGACCCCCTTGCCCGCGGCCTGCGCGGGCCTCTACGCTAGGTTGAGCGTTGAGGGAGAGTGGATGGAGCGGGAACGGCGCCTTACGGCCAGCCGGATCAGCGTGCGCGAGCTGGCGCCAGCGCGGATGCCGCGTGCCCAGCGGGCCGGCGATGATACCGTCGCCTACCTGATCGGTGGGGGCCTGGAGCGTGACGGGCTCGCGAGCGAGCGCACCCTGCTCGCCCTCGGGCGCGATGGTAGCCTGCGCCCCCTCGTCGACCTGACTCACCTCAGCGTTCAACGCCTTGCCGGCCAGTCAGAGGATGCCCTGCTTGCATGGGAGATCCCGGGGTGCGCGCAACGCTGGCTCTTCCTCTACAATGCGCGACGGGGCGTAGTTGGTCAGTGGCTGACGGCGCCCTCGTTCGGCCGTGGCGAGCTGCGCGCCTTCTGGCGTGACGCGCCGCAGGATATCGTGCTCTTTGGCCGTGCCACGCCAGAAAGCGCGGGGGCTATGTGGCACGTCGGGTTCTTGGAGGTGGACAGGGATGAGGGACCCTTCGTGGTGCCCCAGGCGACGCTGGATGCTGCCAGCTCCCCCCTGGGATGGCTGGACGGCCAGGGATACGTTCTCTCCCGCATGCTGGGCGAGGGTAAGCAGGTGGTAGGCTTGCTGGATGATGCGCTCGACCGCTTTGCGGTACGGGGCAGCGTGGCGGGCGACGGGCCTGTCATCTCCGACCTGCTGGTCGACGGCGAGCGACTCCTCTATATGGTACCCCAGCAGTTCGACGGGGTGCGGGGTGGAACAGTTCGCCTGCTCGATCTCACCTCCGGCGAGGAGCGGCCGGGCGCGTGGGTCACGCCAGATGTGATTGTCTACCTCGCACCCCGCGGGGAGGGAGGCGGGGCCTTTCTGACCCAGAGAGGGCCGGCTGGCACGTGGCGCCCTACCCTCAGGCGGGTGGTCATCGTGGACCTCGCGCGACACGCTGAGATGGTGTGGGCGATTGAGGTGGGGGATGAGGCGCACATTGGCTCGATTGCTGCCTGCCCGGACGGCTCCCTGCTGTACGCTGTCGAGCAGGTGAGCGGGCAGGAGATTCGGCGCTGGCATGTGGACGAACGCGACGAAAGGCTCCTCCATGCCCCTGCGGATACGTTCCAAGTCTGGGCCTGCCCATGAGCGACCAGGGGGAGCGGTGCGCACATGTGGTAGGAAGGGGTTAGAGAGGTGGCGCTGCGTCGCGCCCTCTGTGTCGCTGGCGTAGCAGCTCGATCCCCTGTGAGAGGAGGCCAACTTGGGCAACCGCAAGCCAGATGAGGATCATCGCCACGACGCGGGCTGTCCAGTAGACCCAGCTGTCCGCGTTGGCTTGGAGGTCCTCGACCAGGGCTTGCTGCTGGGTAACGACCTCCTGATACTGCGTTGTGACCTCCTGGGCGTTGTCAAGGGTGCGATTAATCTGATCGAGGTTGTTAGCGAGCGTTTCTACATTCGCGCGTACCTCGCGGATGTTGTCATTGGCGATCCGGATGCTCGACTCGATTTCGAGGAGGGACTCCGGTAGCGGCTCCAGGCTGTCGGAGACACTAGCAATGGTGGTGGCGAGTGGCGTTTCCGGGTCGTAGAGCGGTATCCCTCCAAAGAGTGATAAGGAGTTGTTCAGCGCGAAGAGCACCGCTTCGACCGCGGCGGCGCTGCTCTCGGCCGTTTCGAACGAGCGCTGGGTGGCCAGGAGGCTGGCGGGTAATTCCTCGCCAGCAATGTCGGCGACCGTTTCCAATAAGGGCAGGCTCTCGCTGAGGGCCACGGAGATACCGCGGGTGGTGCCCTCCACTGTATCCATCGTCGCGGTCGCGTCCTCTAGGGATTGCTCGACCACCCCCAAGGCGCCGGCAGTGGTTTCGAGGGTCCCGTCGAGAATGGCCAAGGTGTCCTGGACGCGCTGCTGCGTGGCCCCTTCCACCCGCGGTAAGTAGAACAGTCCGAGAAGAATGAAGCCCAGACCAAGCAGCGCTGCAAGGATCATCGCGAGGCCCGCGATCTGTTCAAAGAAGCGACGCATCAATGCTCCTTAAGCATCTCGATTCAACTCCAACGGCGGAGGATGAGCGTCGCATTATGCCCACCGAGTCCCATAGAGTTAGAGAGCGCAACTCTCACTGGCATTTCGCGAGCTTCGTTAGGAACATAGTCCAGATCACATTCCGGGTCAGATGTTTCGTAGTTAATAGTCGGGTGTACAATACCTGTCTCCACTGTTTTAGCACAGACGACGGCCTCCATTGCGCCCGCTGCACCGAAGAGGTGTCCGGTCATGCTCTTAGTGCTGTTTATCACGATGTCGTATGCCCCTTCGCCAAAGACGCCCTTGATCGCCTCCGTCTCCGTCACATCTCCGACGGGGGTAGAGGTACCATGCGCGTTGATGTAATCAACCTCCTCAGGGCTAATGCAAGCATCCTTAAGACCCAACTCCATCGTCCGCTGGGCGCCGCGGCCTTCCTCGGAGGGAATTGCCATGTGGTAACCATCGACTGTAGTACCATACCCTGCCAGCTCCGCATAGACTTTAGCACCACGTGCACGGGCGTGCACCTCATTCTCAAGTACCATAATGGCTGCCCCCTCCGCTATTACGAAGCCGTCACGTGCAGCGTCGAAGGGGCGGCTTGCGCCCGCTGGATCATCGTTACGCGTGCTCAATGCCTTCATTACATTGAAACCGGCTAGAGCAGGTGCGATAACACCCTTCTCACTTCCACCTGCGATGATGATATCTGCTACCCCACGCCGAATCAACTCTGTACCCTCACCTATAGCATTAGCACCGCTGGCACAGGCACTGACCGTGGCGTAGCTTGGTCCTGATAGCCCATAGCGTATCGCGATCTGGGCACCTGCTGCATCTACAGTCATCGCCGGCAAAAAAAACGGACTGACGCGGTGCGGCCCTCGTTCTCGGAGACGATCGTAGTTCTCAAGAAGGGTAAGGATGCCACCCGTCGCTGTTCCAATCATGACGCCCACTCGATCCAGGCGCTTGCGATCCCAGTCGAGCCCTGCGTCGGCAATTGCCTCTTCCGCTGCCGCGATAGCGAGGTGTACATAGGGATCAGTACGACGCTCCTCGCGGCGGTCCATATATCTCGATGCATCGAACCCTTTGACCTCACCTGCAAATTGGGTCTGGAAAGCTGTGGCGTCAAAGTGAGTGATGCGTGCTATTCCACTACGGCCTTCCACCAAGTTGCTCCACATCGTCGGTATGTCATTCCCTACGGGGGTAACCGCACCAAGGCCTGTAATCAAAACGCGGGGTCTACCACTCTGATTCATTCTTTGTGCTCCTTCTAATTCCTTATGCTCATTATCTACTAAACACCATCTTCCCCCAGTTAGTTGCTCTCCTCCTGATCCTTGCTACCCAACCGGTCATCTTGGTACGGGATCTGCAACTTCTCGACTGCCTCTCGTTTGGCCCGCTCACCACGTCGGTCGTAGCGGGCGGTGGTGTTGGCATCCGCATGCCCCATTAGCTTCTGGACTGTCGAGATGTCTACTCCCGCATCCAATAAGTCCCCAGCGAAGGTGCGCCGCAAGTCATGGGGCGAGAAGTGCGCTATCCCGGCCTCTTTGGCACGCTGTTGTTGGATGTGATAGATCGCCTGTGACGTCAGTCGATTGTTCGAGAGCTGGCCACCTTTCCAGATACGTACAAATAGGGGGCCCGACCCGTTGCCTCGGATAGCTAACCACTCGGTAAGGGCAAACCGCGTACCATCTGCTAGAGGAACAGTACGGGTCTTGTTGCGTTTGCCGCGAACTGTGAGGGTGTTAGTCGTGGCGTCAAAGTCCTCAAGATCCAAAGTCACAAACTCATTCCTTCTGAGACCTGCGCTATAGGCTATCGAGAGAATTGCTGCATCTCGTACTCCCTTTGGCGAGTTATCTTTCTGACATGCATGGAGAAGTGCACGCAATTCTTGGTGTGAAAGAGCACGTCCTGCTGCTGCATCAGGCACATCTCCCGTGACGCGGTTCAGATCTATAGCGCGGCGATAGTCCTCTGCTTCCATCTGACCTAGCTTCCAGGCGCGTTTGAGCGTACCGCGGAGTGCCGATAGCATCTTGTTCGCTGTCGAAGATGCATAACGCCCCATTAGTTCGCTGCGGATAGCTGCTGTATGCTGGAAGCGCAATTGTGCCCAGGGGCAAGTGAGAAAGTCATCAAAGCCTAGTATCTCTGCAATGGTGCCCAAGGCATGCTGCATGGTGCGACGGCTGCCCGGCGATAAGCTGGCCAAATATACCAGTGCAGGGTTTGTGTCGAACGCCTGAGATTTCGGGACGATGTGCGCGTTCCTGCGTTGTATCTCAATCTGCTCAACCTTGAGCTTCTTGGTCTCATTGCTCATGTGTTCTTCGCCCCCTGATATTGCACCTACTACGTTTGAGAACTACCATTCTCATAAGTAATCTGTGCGGCATTGTAACAGCGATCCTCGCGTGTGGCAATTCCATTCCGCTGAAGCCCTCTAAGCAGTAACCGAACTAACCTCTTGGTCAAAGTGTTACTCTAATGCTACCATGCTCATATGGCTCACTACACAGGTATTGCACTGACCTCCGGAGCCATGTTACTCTTGCAGATTGCCCTGTTGCGAGTGTTCGCCGTTCAGCAGTTCTACCACTTTGCATTCATGGTAATCAGCCTAGCACTTCTTGGCATCGGTGCAAGCGGTTCATTACTAAGTGTGCGGGGACGTCGCTTGTCCCCTGTTCTACTGTCCACAGCATTCGGCGTGACCACCCTAGGCGCTTACCTCCTTATCAACTATCTCCCATTCGATTCCTATAGTATTGCATGGGATCCACGGCAGGTTTTCTACCTCGCGCTCTACTTCCTAGCAGCAGCAGCTCCTTTCTTGTTTAGCGGCCTACTAATAGGAGGTGAACTGATGGTTGCTGGCCGCAAAGGCTACTCCCATCGTGTATATGGTGCTAACCTGATTGGCTCAGCGATGGGCAGTATTGGTAGCCTTCCGCTGCTGCAAGCACTCGGCAGCGTCGGTACCTTGGTACTCGCTGGGACAACCGGGGCGGCTGCAGGATTGTTCTTCGCGGCCGCCCCAGAGTATGCCAGGAGGTACCACTATCCTGTTATGTTTATGCTACTCGCACCCTTAGTGTTAGCAGGGTTACTCACGGCTTTGCAGCCTCCCTCCATTCTGCAGCAGCAACTCTCGCCCTACAAAACCCTTCCCATCCTGTCGCAGGCGCTGGATGCCGAGCACACACTCACGCAACAGGATGCAACCGCGCGCGTTGACGTCGTCGAGAGTAGTACTATCCATATCATGCCGGGTCTAAGTCTGCTGTCGCCCGCTGGACCACCACTGCAGGCTGGGCTCATGCTGGACGGGGACAATCTAATGCCAATCACTGCCCTTTCGCCTACGTCACGGCAGGCAGCAACCCTCGCTGAGTATATTCCAGGTGGTCTCGCTTATTGGTTACGGCCAGGGGGCCGCACCCTGATAATCGAGGCAGGTACGGGGATGGACGTACTGTTTTCCCTAGCAGCCGGCGCGGAGAGTGTCACTGCTGTCGAGGAACAGGAACTTGTGCTGGAGATAGTACGTGAGGAGTATGCGGATTGGACCGACAACCTGTATCACAGGCCGAGGGTGACTGTTATCAATCAAGCCGGGCGTGTTTTTGCCCGAGTAGCGGATCCAGGCCAGTATGATGTGGTGACGGTAGCTCTCACCGATCCCCATCGCCCTGTAACCTCCGGCGCCTATAGCCTTACTGAAGACTATCGCTACACTATAGAGGCATTCAGGGACTACCTACGTGTGCTGGATGACAGCGGACTACTGGTTATCACCCGGTGGCTACAGACGCCGCCAAGTGAGAGTGCGCGCTTGTTTGGCACAGCAGCACAAGCGCTAAAGGACAGTGGACGTGAGCCTTCCGAGCATCTTCTGGCCTTCCGCACCCTACGCACTATGACTGTTGTCGCGAGTGAGGAAGCTTACTCCACAGATGAAATCGAGACGGTTCGCGAATTCCTGCGAACACGCGCCTTTGATGCGGTGTACTATCCGGGCATCCAAGCGAAAGAACTTAACCACTACAGCGTGCTGGATGAACCTCTCTATCATGATCTGTTCGTTCGCCTATTAGATAATCCTGTGCAGGTCTACGACGAGTACCGATTTGACATTCGTCCCCCTACCGATGACCGCCCTTTCTTCTTCCACTATTTCAAGTGGCGTCAGACGCCTGAGATATTAGCGGGCCTGGGGCGCACCTGGCAACCTTTTGGCGGTAGTGGCTACTTCGTGCTCGTTGCTCTACTGATCTTAGTAACTCTAGCATCGCTCCTGCTGATCCTTGGTCCCCTCATTGTCTCCACGCAGTTTCGGGTCGTTGCGCAAACGGACACAAAGGCAATATCGGAGACACCCGGGTTATCCCGCTGGCAAATCTTTGCTTACTTTGCTTGTCTTGGGCTGGCCTTTCTCTTTGTGGAGCTTCCACTAGCACAGGGGTTCATCCTCGTGTTAGATGAGCCGGTGACGGCACTGGCAGCGGTGATATTTGCCATCCTACTCTTCTCTGGCCTCGGTAGCTTGACAGTACAGCGGTGGTCACTTAAGTGGGCCCTTCTTGCACTCGTTATGGTAATCGCTTTGTACCCACTCATTCTTCGACCATTCTCCACCCTTGCACTTCTGGCGCCAGAGCCAAGTCGGATTGCTTTAAGCGTGCTGGTAATAGCGCCATTGGGATATTTGATGGGACTCCCTTTCGCCGGAGGCTTACGTGTGGTGGAAGGCTATATGCCAGCCTTGGTGCCCTGGGCCTGGGCTATTAATGGGAGCGTCTCGGTTGTGAGCGCGGTTCTGGCCGTCGTACTTGCGCTGTCGTGGGGTTTTACCATCGTGCTATGGTTAGGTGCTGCGGCCTATGCCGGCGCGTTAGCAGCGTTCTGGAGTACACTAGGAACAAGAGAGGGTACTACAGTGTGAGGGTAATGGTAGTAATTAGTTGTTATTCATCTCTTGTGAATGGGACGAACTGCACGTCGCCCAGGGCTTCCGTGCGCACCTCATCCTCACTCGTACGTGTGACTAACCACAACGTCTGGTAGCCACCGACTGGACCAACAGGGATAACCATCTCCCCCCCTATTTTCAGTTGCTGGACTAATGGTTGCGGAATGTGATCTGGGGCCGCAGTAACGAGGATAGCATCGTAAGGTGCTTCCTGTTCCCAACCGAAATAACCATCCGCGTGGTGGACATTCACATTCTCGTAGCCTAACGTCTCTAACTGCTTCTCCGCGCTCTCGGCCAGGGGCTCAATGATTTCAACCGTTTCGACTTGATCCACTATCTCAGCTAGCACTGCTGCTTGGTAACCAGAACCCGTTCCGATCTCCAGTACACGATCGTCCGCATCAACGCCCACTGCCTCCGTCATCAACGCGACAATGTAAGGCTGTGAGATGGTCTGTCCGTGGCCAATGGGCAACGGGTGGTTGTTGTACGCCTGAGCAAGGTAATTGTCCGGAACGAACTCGTGACGCGGGACGTTGCGCATAGCTTCCACCACCGCTTCGTCGGTAATGCCGAGCCCTACAATTCCTTCTTCCACCATCCTCTCGCGTGCCTCGGCGAAGGATTCGACATCAAGAGCAGGGGTGATCGCGATGTTATGCTCTACGGCTGTAGGGGATCTAGCCGTGGTAGCTGGGAGCGTTGCAGTATCGGAGGTAGTGGGTACTGCTTCGGACTCCGACGGGCTGCTGCCGCACGCCGCGAGAAAGAGCATCAACCACAACAAGAACCATAAGCAAGACGCTGTTCGTAGCACGCCATTCATTCCCTGCTGCTGTTAGTCAACTGTCTGCTCCCTGGTCTAGCGCGTCTCGTAGTGAGCGAACAAATGCCCTAGCCTCTGTCTCTGCTGTGGTAGGATCACTTATTCGCTCGATGAGAGCCGAACCTACAATAACACCTTCAACCAACGTGCCTACCTCTCGGGCTGTTTTGGGTGAACTGATGCCGAAGCCTACAGCAAGGGGAATCGTATCCTCTGTTGCCTCGCGTACACGTTTGACAAAGTCAGGTAACTCCTCGGACACAGTGGAGCGTACACCTGTCACGCCTGTGAGCGATACGAGATAGATGAAGCCGCGTGCCTTAGCTGCTACTAGTCGCAGGCGTCTCTCGTCACTTGTTGGGGCCAGGAGGTAGATGTAGTCGATGCCACGTCGTCGGAGAGCCTCATCCAAGCCGCCTGCCTCTTCGGGTGGAAGGTCCGGTACAATGACCCCATCAATGCCTGCCTCTTCGGCCGCTGCTGCGAATCCGTCTAGCCCGATCTGATAGATAGGGTTATAGTAGCCCATCAATGCAAAGGGTGTCTCAATTCCCTGCTGCCGTAGCTGTCTTGTTGTGCTGAAGCAGTAGCGCAGGCTAATACCATTTGCAAGCGCACGCTGCGTTGACTCCTGGATCGTCGCCCCATCGGCCAGTGGATCACTGAAGGGCGCACCGAGCTCTAGCATATCTGCACCGCTTTCGATTACGGCAGGCACTAGTGCAGTCGTAGAACTTTTCTCAGGGTAGCCAATCGTTAGGTACGGCATTAGTGCTGTACGACCGTGAGCCTGCAGCTGTTGGAAGGTCTCGCTTATCCGGGACATAGGAGCTCCACAAAGCATAGGTTACTCATTCAGGTATTCTAGTACGTGGTAACCCTTTGTGCTAATACTTAGGAAGTCTAAAGAGTGGCTGATATCGTGCTGGATCGATAAATCTCACCTTGGCAACGAGTAAATTTGCCCCATTGTCTCTTCTCCCGTACCCTAGCGGTAGGTTTCAGACGTCATCACGTGGCGTGGAGAAAAGGTATGACTACAACAGGTAATTTGATGCAGCTGGCCTTGGATTTGGTGGGTTGGAAGAATATCCCCGGAGATTGCGGGATTTATGTATCTGGCCGAAATATCAAGCGGCTGTTGGTAGGCTTGGACATTGACACGGGGGACCTTCTGTTAGCGAGAGAGGCGGGATTCGATGCGGTTCTCGCTCACCATCCGACTGGGACCCCTGCGAGCCTCACTTCGTGGCAAGTCTATCGTCGCCATACCGAACTCCTTATGCATATGGGTATTCCCCGCTATGCGGCCGAGGCGGCTGTGGAAGGCCGTGTGCAGGAACTGCGCATGCAGGCCCACACATCAAATTATGATCGAGTGTCGAGCGCTGCACAGTTGATTGGCATCCCTTTCTTCAATATCCACAGTCCTCAAGATGAGTTGGGGCGACAGATGATGCAAGCAGTAGTGGATGATCTCCTGGGTGCTGAGCCGGATGCGACGGTTGGTGAGGTCGCAGCACATCTGACTGCTACGTTTCCCGAGTTCCTCAATGCGCCTACTCGCATTGCAGTGCGTGTGGGCGATCCAGATCGGCGTGCCGGGCGAACGGTCGTAGTTCATGGGGCTCTGACAAACGGAGGTGCTCGGATAGCACGCACTTATTGGGAGCACGGTGTCAATACGGTTATCTATATCCACATTGCGCCTAGTGAGCTGAAAGCACTCGCATCGCTGGGTAGACAGGGTAATCTGATTGTCACAGGTCATATCGCAGGTGACTCGTTGGGTGTAAACGCTTACCTGGCGGAGGTAGAGGAACGGCTTGGGCTGGAGGTGACACGGCTCAACGGGATTGTATCACCGGAGCGGGAGTGAGGATGATGAGTGATAAAAGTGCTGCACTTCTCTTTCTTCAGCGTCTAATCCAGACACCTAGCCTTTCTGGTGAGGAGGGTGCCATAGCTAGATTAGTCTTGGAAGAGATGCAAACATTAGGCTATGATGAGGTATGGATGGATGAGGCGGGGAATGTCATTGGTCTAATTCGCGGGCGGGGCGAGGCGCCACCTGTCATGTTCAACACCCATATGGATCATGTTGATCCGGGGGACCCAGCAGCCTGGCCTCCGTATGCTCGCCCGTACAGCGGGGCATTGCATGATGGTAAGGTATGGGGGCGCGGGTCTAGCGACATCAAAGGACCACTCTCTGCACAGGTCTATGGCATTGCACGGTTGCTCGGTGGGGGGCGTCCACCGGGCGATGTGTATGTGACTGCCGATGTCCAAGAGGAGATTGGTGGGTTGGGGGCAAGGCTGCTAGCCCAGACATTCGAAAATGAGGTTCCGCTGGTCGTAATTGGGGAACCTAGCTCGAACGAACTGCGGCGGGGGCATCGCGGACGGACTGAGTTGACTGTTTATGTGAGGGGTCGCTCTGTCCATGCCAGTGTGCCAGAGCGAGGTGTCAACCCCCTGTATGTTGTCGCTAATTTTCTCGGCCGTCTTCGTTCGCTTGATATGCTCGAGCATGAAGAGTTGGGTCAGAGCAGTGTTGCACCCACCCTTTTACGTACGGATCAGACGAGCTCTAACGTAACACCTGGTGAGGCGTGGCTCACGTTGGACTGGCGTAACGTGCCTGGCGAGAGTGCCAAAGATATTCGCGCCAAGCTCCGACCGCTATTGGAGGCTAGTCTTGTCGAGGGTGCAACAGGTGAGGTGCGATTAGAGGCGTGTGATCGGGTGAGTTTTACGGGCTATGCTAAAAAGCAGCGCGCGGATAACCCGGCCTACAGTCTCCCTCCTGACCATCCAGCAATACGTGCTGCCAAGATAGTACTCTCCCAAGCACTCGGACGTGAGATTCCGATAGGGCTCTGGCGCTTCGCTACGGATGGTGGACACTTCGCGCAGGCTGGGATGACCGTTATTGGTTTCGGGCCGGGTGATGAGAGCGTTGTCCATACTGTCAACGAGTACATCGATATTGTGGAGTGGGAGGAAGCGATGGTTGCAAATGAGCTTCTAGCTCGCAAGTGGCCGAAACGTGTTCTTGAACTACAGGAGTAAGAGAAGTGAGCGGAGTATGGACAATATAGATGGGGCGACCTAGTGGTCCTACCGGGTGGCTGTCTACTAGCAAGCGTCTGTTCTTGGTGGCCTACCGTCTGCCTCGACTAGTTTCTCGAGCTCCGTGACGGCTTGTGCTAACTCTTCTGTAAGTGCTGTCCCCTCGACGGTTTCTAGGATGTCTGCAACGGCGCGGTAGTACCAGAGTGTGCCGCTTTTTCCGCCTTTGAAGCATTCCCAGAGTGCTTCGCCAAGGATGCGGTAATCTAGGATAAGGGAGCGGACGTTGTGTAACTTGTCGGACGCTGAGACGAGGCGCACGGAGGGTGAGGCTTCTCGGAGGTGGGTGAGGTAAGCTTCCTTACGTTCCTGCCATGGCGGCTTCGGGATGGTGTCTGCGTCGGAGCAACTGTCTACGATCGTGGTGACGCGCTCTCCAAATTGGTGGCGGATCGCTTCGCGTGTTGTTGCACCTCCCTGGTCCTCGATGGCGTCGTGGAGTAGTGCCGCAATTGCCTCATCTTCGTCTGCTCCATGCTCCAGAGCGATGCTTGTGACCGCAAGTAGGTGTGCGATGTAGGGAGTGGAGCGGCCTTTCCGCCGTTGATTGGTGTGTAGGTTGTGGGCAAAGAGAAGGGCGCGGGCAAATCGTTCTGTGAGTGTGGCTCCGTTTCGTTTCGTCATTTGTTATGCTCCTGTCTGATGATGTTTCATCTAGTGCCTCGTGGATTTGTTAGTTTACAAAGCGAGAGTAATCACTTCACTACACGAAGACTCCTTCGCAAAACCGCTGCCAGTGGACTCAGTGGGCTCAAGAAGTAGAGAGCAACATATAGAGACAAAAGGTGTTTGTGCCACTGACCAGACCATGCTACATCTTACTAGTTCATCTCAGGCTACAAACCTGTAAAACCAACAATAATGCTGGAACGTATCGCACAACTACCCGAGGAGCGCGCGATCAATACCTCTCAGGTTGCGCAACGCTTGTGGGACTACATCAAGCCGGAGTGGAAGTTGTTACTTGGCATGCTGGTCATGTTGACCCTCACGGCAATCGGCCAGGGTGGTGGGCCCGCGCTCATCGGTGTGGCAGTAGACCAGTATATCACGGAGGGGGACCGAGCGGGACTCCACCAAACAATGCTACTGCTGCTGGGTGTATATGCTTTCGGCCTGGTCGGCTTCATCGGCCAGGCATGGTTCATCGGTGTTGTCTCCCAACGCGTGCTGAAACGGCTACGGCTAGATATTTTTGAGCATGTACAACGCCTGTCGCTCCGTTACTTTGATAGGCATGAGGCAGGAGACCTGATGAGCCGCCTGGTCAATGACACGGAGGTTGTAGGTAGCACCCTCTCGCAGGGGATGGCGCAGGCATTAGGGGCGATCTTTGGCCTGGTCGGCATCCTTGTAGGAATGTTTCTACTAAACTGGCAACTTGCCATTGCAGCGTTCCTGATGATCCCCGTTATGTACGTAACCACACGCGTGTTCTCACGTCGTGCGCGTGCTGCTTTCCGTGTGACCCGCGAAACAAT
>JALZCF010000380.1 GCA_030863245.1 Chloroflexota bacterium | reverse complement strand
ATGCTGGCCACCTTCGAGCAGGACGACCGGCACTGCCTCGTCATGGAGTATGTGCCGGGTGGGACGCTACGCGACCTGCTGGATAAGGAAGGGGCGTTGCCCCTGAAGCGCGTGCTGGCGATTGCGTTGGAGCTGGCGGATGCCCTCACGCGCGCTCACCACCTCGGGATCATCCACCGCGACCTCAAGCCGGAGAACGTCCTGCTTGCAGAGGATGGCACGCCGCGCCTGACCGATTTTGGCGTAGCACGATTGGAGGGGGAGGAGGTGCGGCTGACGCGGACCGGCTCGCTGGTGGGCAGTCCGGCCTACATGAGCCCGGAGGCACTGCGGGGCGAGGAGCTGGATGCGCGAAGCGATATCTGGTCCTTTGGCGTGCTGCTCTATGAGATGCTGACCGGCAAGCGGCCGTTCAAAGGCGAACAGATCACTCAGGTGTTGATTAGCATCCTGCAAGACCCGGTACCCTCCCTCGCAGACTTCCGCCCGGAGGTACCACAGGCGCTGGTTGCGCTGATCGAGCAGATGCTGGTCAAAGAGCGGAAGGCACGCCTCGCCAGCATGCGGCAGGTGGCGGCCCAGTTGGAGGCGATTCGTGCGGGGCGAGCTATCGAGGGTCTCATGCTTCTGCCTCCTGCAGCGGGCACAGTCGGCGCACCACGCATTCCCCTCGCGCGTACCGCGGCTTCAACCCCCACGGCCTTGCCCGGACCACTGCCTTCCCCTCGGCTCGATGAGAGTTCTGGGCTTCCTACGCCCGTCGGGATGCAGAGCGTGCGGACCGTAGGTCGAGAGGCAGAGCTCCAACAACTGCACGGGTTACTGGAGAGGGCGCTAGGTGGGATGCGACAGGTGGTGTTCGTAACGGGGGAAGCAGGTCTAGGGAAGACTACCCTGGTCAACACCTTCTTGACAGAAGCAAGGAACAAAGCACCACTTTGGATTGGATACGGGCAATGTGTGGAACACCAGGGGGCGGGCGAGGCGTATATGCCTGTATTGGAGACACTGGGGCGCCTGTCCCGCGGGTCGGGCGGCGACGGGCTTGTCGCCCTGCTGGCCGCGCGTGCCCCGACCTGGCTTGTCCAGATGCCCTGGCTGGTTAGTGCTGAGGAATTCGAGGCGCTGCAGCGCAAGGTCGTGGCCGCTAACCGCGAGCGGATGCTGCGCGAGATGGTGGAAGTGATCGAAACGGTGGCGGCGGAGCGGCCGCTGTTGCTGGTGTTGGAGGATCTCCATTGGAGTGACTACTCGACCCTGGATCTGCTCTCCTGGCTGGCACGGCGACATGAGCCGGCGCGGCTGTTGCTTCTGGGCACCTATCGTCCCTCGACTGTGCAGCTGCACGACCACCCGCTGCGCGCCGTTGTGCGCGACCTACAGATTCGCGGGCAATGCACCGAAGTGGCGCTGCCCTTCCTCTCTGCTGAGGCGGTGGAGGCCTATCTCACCCTGCACTTTCCTAGCCTAGATCATCCTGATGAGTTGGCCGAACTGCTGCATCAACGGACCGATGGCAATCCCTTGTTCATGCGCTCCGTGGTGGATGCATGGGTGGCGCAGGGTGCTCTAACGCGGGCGAAGGGACGCTGGGCCCTGCAGGTGCCATTGGAGGAGTTGGGCCAAGAGGTACCGGAGAGTCTGCGGCGGCTGATCGAACAGCAGCTGTTGGCGCTGCCGGATGAGGAGCAGGCGATTCTGGAAGCGGCAAGTGTGGCCGGGATCGCGATGGGTTTCTCGGCTGCGGCGGTTGCTGCCGGCGTTCCTTACCCGGAGGAAGAGGTCGAGACGCGCTGTGCGGTACTCGCACGGCGTGGCCAGTTCCTGCGGGAGCGCGGCACCGCGGAATGGGCGGATGGTACGGTGGCGACACGCTTCGAGTTCGTTCATCATCTGTATCAGGAGGTCCTTTACGAGCGCATCCCCGCCGGTCGCTGCGTCCGCCTGCACCGTCAGATCGGCATGCGGCTTGAGCAAGGCTACGGGGGGCGCGCGAGAGAGAAGGCGGCCGCGCTGGCAGTACACTTCGTTCGGGGACGTGACCACCCGCGGGCCGTACAATACCTGCAGGTTGCAGCGGAGCATGCGCTCCAGCGCAGTGCTCATCGCGAGGCGCTCGAGCACATCACCAAGGCCCTGGATATCCTTCGGGACCATCCCGAGATTCCTGACGCGATGAAATATGAGGCTGCCCTGCAGGCCGCCCTCGCTCCGACCCTGATTGCGACCAAGGGCTGGTCGGCGCCCGAGGTAGAACAAGCATACGCTCGTGCGCGCGACTTGAGCCAACAGCTGGGGAATACACAACAACTCTGCTCGATCCTCGTTGGATTGGCCACCCTGCATGAGGTTCGTGGAGAGTACACCAAATCTCGGCCACTACTGGAGGAATGTCTGCAACTGCGGCACGACGGAGGAAACGAGGAGGTGGTGCTCGAATCCCATGAGCTGCTAGCATGCACAACCTTCCACCAGGGCGCCTTCTCTCACGCGCTCGAGCACGCCGAAGACGGGCTAACGGTCTACGAGCCTCAGCGACATACCATGCTCGCTAGCTCTGGCAAAAACTCCGGAGTCGCCTGTCACGCCTGGCTCGCGCTGTCACAATGGTTCCTGGGGTATCCTGACGAAGCCCTGAAAAGCGTGGAACAGGCGTTCCACCTCGCTCAGGATCATTCCTATAGTCTTGCGTCCGCCCAGGCGTATGCAGCGTGGCTCCACCAATGCCGTCGAGAGGAGCAACAGGTGCGGCAGCGGGCCGAGGAGGCAATCGCGCTTGCGTCCGAGCAGGGATTTCCCTACTACAGCGCCATGGGAACGATCCTGCGAGGGTGGACCCTGACCAGGCAAGGAAAAGGTGAAGAGGGGATCGAACAGATGCTCAAAGCATTGGCTACCTGCCGAGCGATGGGTGCAGAAATGGATCGTCCCTATTTTCTCGCCCTACTGGCCGAGGCACACAGTCTGAACCGGGAAGCCGAGAAGGGCCTTCCCGTGCTAACTGAGGCCCTAGCCATGGTGCGCAATAGTCGCGCCTTCTTCTACGAGGCGGAACTCTTCCGCCTCCGGGCCACGTTGCTCCTGCAGATCAATGCACAGAACAACATGGAAGAAGCAGAGGCGAGTTTCCAGCAGGCGCTAGAGGTAGCTCGACGTCAGGAGGCGAGGATGCTAGAGCTACGCACCCTGGTAAGTCTTGGCCGCCTGTATCACACTCAAGGCATGCAGAGCAAAGTCGCCGAAACGCGTGCGACACTGGCAGAACTCTGCAGCTGGTTCACCGAGGGGTTCGACACGGCCGACCTGAGGGAGGCGAAGGCACTGCTGGAAGAGCTCAGCGACGCTGGAACATGAGCACCTGGCGCCTCTCTTTTATACCAATTGTGCTATAAAGCCTCACAAACCGATCCGGCGTTTCACAGCACAACTGGTATTAGTCCCCGCAAGCCTCCATACAACGCCTCCTAGAATACTTCACTAATACCTCCTCTCGAATCTTGTCCTCGAACACAACCAACCTATCCGCCTGCATCAGAATATCAAGCCCGCCGTAGCATTCCATTACTGGGTCGAGCTCCTGCCGCTAAAGTCGTAAAACATAACCGTGAACGGCCTACGCTCACTGTACCATGCAACATGCAACAGACCACCTTAGGTTCCACACGCTCGGCCCTATAGTGTGTCGGGCTGCCTAGCGGAATCCACTTTCAGCTTCATGTGCAAGAAGGACGCAGTTGGGACGCTCCCTTGACCTTGGAAGGACGTTGGACGCGTATTATGAGAGCATCTCTAGTACTGAGGACAACGAAATCCCGAAGTGGATGCAATCGTCTAGGAGCATTACCATGAAGAAACAGCAGTCGATCGCGTTGTTCATCTGTAATCTGATTGTGTTATACATTGGCGGGAGCTTGTTGCCGCTGCTGCCCCTCTATGCGACGGAATTGGGAGCAGAGCCGGCTGTTACCGGCAACTACCTGGATCGGGGCCGTTGGGGCGGTGGTGGGACTACTGCTCAATCCCTTGCTCGGCCGCCTTTCCGACCGCTTCAATCGTTACCTGTTGCTGGCGCTCGCCTATGCCAGCAATCTACTTTCGATGGTAGCGATGGCGCTAGCAACATCAGTGG
>JALZCF010000359.1 GCA_030863245.1 Chloroflexota bacterium | reverse complement strand
GTATTGGTCGGCGGTGGCGGCACGGGCGTGTTGGTTGGTGGCACAGGCGTAGAGGTCGCAGGGGGTGGAGGGACTGGGGTGAACGTAGGGGGGGGCGCAGGCCGTGGCGTCTGCGTCGGAGCTTGCGTTGGCTCCTCCGTGACTGTCTCAGAGGGCGTGGCTGTGGCAGAAGGGGTATAGGTAGGTGTCACCGTCGCAACTTCGGTACGTGTCGCCGTTGGAGAAGGCGTTCGGGTCGGCGGAAGGGTGTTGGTTGGTTCCCGCGTAGGTGTGAGGGATGGCTCTAGGGTCGCGGTCCGGGTCGCCGTTGCCGTGCTCACGAGGATCGGGACCGCACTCCCCTGCGCTTCCCCATACCACGCTAGTAGTCCAAATCCTACGGCATAGCATGGTAGCGTTAACAAAATAATCGCCCCGAACAGCGTGCGTAAGCTGCGGGTAGCCAGAGGTGCCGGGTAACGGGTCATCCTCGCCTACAAAGCCCGCAACGCCTCGTGCAGCGCCTGTCGAATCGCTTGAAGATAAGCGAGGTCGAGTGCAGCCTCTACGACCGTATCACCGCCAAGCATCAGGCGCTCCGATGAGCCACCGAGCTGACGATGCCGATCTCCGAGACGTTTGATAAGATAGGGTAACCACATATCCAGTTGTGCTAAACGATGTTCTAGATAAGCTCGGCTGTCATGTTCAAAGATCACATCCGTATCAACGTCGAAAGCGGTATGGTTAAAATAGGCACTGAGACCGAGGCCTCGTGATCGCCTGGCCATAATAATAATGAAATTCCCCCTAATTCATCAAGCCTGAAAGTGGGCTGAGTGGATGAACAGCTCATAACGCTCGTCGGAGAATCTTACAGGTACCCAGATAGCGCGTCAAACCAATTGCAACTCGCATGATAGCAACGTCTCTTTTTGACTCAGCCCTCCCCAATTCCTACAATTTTCCTGTACGTCGCCCTTTTCATATTTGTTTGTCGAACCACACCCCGCGGTTCCAGGCAGATACAGTACCAATGTTTCATTCGAGACGGTGAGAGGTTATCCATGTTAGAGCGATATCAGATGCGGGAAGGTTGGTTCTCCTTCGTGCTCCTCTTCCTGCTTCTGTTCACCGTGACCCTTTCTCTCCAGGCGGCAGAGTGGACGTCCGGGCTAGAGATTCTCAACGGTGTTTTCTTCGGTGCTTTTCTGGTTGGCGTCTTATTCTCGAAGAGTCGCCTCTCCGGACTGTTATGGCACCCCCTCTCCCTCGTGCTGGGCACTCTATGGATTGGCTACCTAGCGCTTGGCCTAACAACATCACCCGGCCCCTGGGAGAAACAGCTGGCGGAACTCATCATTCGTGTGATCCTCTGGAGTAGAGAAGTGCGGGAAGGAGGAGTCAGTACGGATACACTCCCCTTCGTCCTGACAATGTCGGGGTTGTTATGGCTTATCGTCTATGGTGCGACATGGGATTTCTTCCGGGCACGGCATATCTGGGGCGTTCTACTTCCGAGTGGCATCACGATTCTCGTCAACACGTACTATTCGAAAGAGGACCTCACCGTCCTTCTTCTCTTCTTCCTGATCGTTGCCTTCCTGCTTGTCATCCGTACGACCCTCTACGAGAAGGAGTTGCAGTGGCGTAGTAGTAAGATCGCCTATAGCCCGGATATCCAGTTCGACTTCATGCGTGAGGGAGCTTTCTTTGCCCTTGTCGTGGTCGCTCTTGCCTGGCTTCTCCCTGCCACCATCGATCATGCTCAGATCAACCCTGCCCTGACCAAGCTAGGTCAACCGTGGGGGCGCGCGCAGCAGGAGTGGAGCCGTCTCTTTAGTGCGCTCAACTATCAGGGTACTGGCTCTGGCACGTGGTTCGGTACGTCGATGAATTTCCATGGACCATTGGTACGTAGCAACGATCTTGTGATGCATGTACAGGCACCGCAAGGTCGATATTGGCGTGCGGTGGTGCGTGATCGCTATACCAGTGCCGGATGGACTATTTCAGACGACCGGATGGTTGATGGGCCCAAGGCCAATACCTCTCTGGTTGACGGCGACATTCTGGGCGGACGCGAGCAGATAACGCAGCAGTATACCATTTTCAAGCCGGCAGGCACACAGTTGCTAGCGGCGAGCCAACCCGTAGAGGTCAGCCTCGATACCCGCCTCAGGGTTGGTGGACCTAACACTGGTAATGCAGCGCGCTCTCCAGATTCCATCGCCCAGTTGTACGCTCGCACGCCACTCTATCAGGGACAAAGTTATACGGTGGTTTCTGCTGTTTCAACGGTGGATATCCAGTCCCTGCGTGCAGCGGGAACGGATTACCCGGAAGGGCTCCTGGAACGTTACACCCAACTTCCGGACACGGTTCCTGAGCGGGTTGGGGAACTGGCAAGAGAGATCACAGAGGGGCTGCAGAACCCCTATGATATTGCAAGCACCATTGAGCTCTACCTGCGCTCCTTTCCTTACAACGAGATGATTCCTGGACCAAGACCTGGGGAGGATGGAGTCGATTACTTCCTCTTTCGAGAGAAGCAGGGTTACTGTGACTATTACGCAAGTTCGATGGCAGTGATGCTTCGTACATTGGGAATTCCCGCACGTCTAGCGTCAGGCTATAACCGGGGTACCCCCCTTGAGAGTGGTGGGTTCGAGGTCCGCCAGATCAACGCCCACACATGGGTCGAGGTCTACTTCCCCGGTTATGGTTGGGTCGAGTTCGAGCCCACTGCCGCAGAGCCCGTGCTCGAACGGCCAGCCGCGCCGCGAGAGTACGGTTCTGAGTATGACGCACTACCCGTGGATAACCTGAGCCGATCCATCGACTTCAATGAAGGCTTGGAAGAGGAGATGGCGGACCTCCGTCAGCCGCCGCGCGGAGGTGGATTTCTGCCATTCGCATTGCCAGTAATCAGCTGGAACCCTCGTGTCCTCCTCCTACCACTAGGGGTTCTAGCCGCTATCGCTGTGGTCGGGGCTGGCAGCTGGGCGTTGGCGCAGCGACGGTGGCGTGGCCTGGACAGCGTGGAGCGCATCTTTGATCAGCTCGGCTTCTTCGGCCGTGCGCTCGGGCAGAGGTTCGACCCCACCCTCACACCCCACGAGTACGTGGAACGCGTTGGCGCGCAGGTACCCCTTGCCCATTCACCGTTGCGTCGCCTAGCCGATCTCTTTAGCAAGGAGCGTTTCAGCCGCGTTGCGCTCGCGGAAGAGGAGGTTAACGAGGCAGAACAATCCTGGCTTGAGGCACGCCGCAATCTGCTGCAGGGCGTCGTCGAGCGCTTCAAGCCGACACGCGACAGGCTGAATGGACGCGTCAAGGAGTACGGGAAGCCCAAAAAAGGGTCGTCATAGTGGAACCGCTAGACAGACTGTGGTTCCACCACCGTCACTCTTGAGGTGAAGGTTCGCGTCGATGAGTTGCGCGCGCTCTTTCATATTTGCCAGGCCGAAGCTGTACCGCTCATCGTATGCAGCTTCGGCCTGCTCCAGGTCGAAACCTACCCCATCGTCACGTACCGCAGCCTCGAGTATGCGCTGCCCCGTCCCCTCCGCGTGCTGCAGCGTTACCCAAATGTTGTCGGCCTGAGCATGCTTGCGCGCGTTGTTGACTGCCTCTTGTAAGACCGCAAAGATCATGCGTGAGGCAGAGAGCGCCAAGTGATGGTTCTGCACATCATCCCTGAGTACCAGGTGATAGCGGGTCCGCTTGTCCCCCTCACGCATGCCAGCTAGATACTGTTCCATCGCCGCCGCCAACCCACGCGATTCA
>JALZCF010000351.1 GCA_030863245.1 Chloroflexota bacterium | reverse complement strand
GTCGAGGAGGGTACGATCGAGGCGACGAGCGAAGACTTCCAATTTGTAGAGACCGAGAGACCTCGTCCCGACGACGCGCCCTATCATGGCGAGGGGACGCTGATTCTCCGCAATACGACAGACCAAGATGTAGAAGTTTACTTCCCCTTTGGCACCATCTTCCGTTCGGAGCAGGAAGGCGCGCAGGACATCGTGGCCTACGCAACCGAGCTTGAGCAGGTTGCAACCGCCACCCCGACACCTGCACCGACGGAAACACCCGCGCCGACGGAGACGCCCGCACCGACAGAGACACCTGCTCCCACCCCAGAAACGGTCGCCGACACTGGTGCACCCGGTTCGGACAACACCGCCCCCTGGGCACTTATTGCACTTGGCGTCTTCCTACTCTCGACGGCCGGCATCCTCATCGTTCGCCATCAACAGTAATCGGTAGCACAGCTAGTAAGAGGCCACCGTGTCGTATGGCATGGTGGCCTTGCTGTTACTTGGGCACGCCGTTTGCTTTTTATACGGTGGAGGATCCTTGCTTGACGCCTACACCAAGATTTAATCGGGGTGTCGTTTTAGTGTTCTACTAGATTCGAGGAAATAATGCTATTCCGCCGCTTCTTTCGTGAGAAAGACTCATCGGAGCCATCCAATGATATCGTCGTACATGCTGAGAAACTGACAAAGCAATTCGGCAATGAGGTAGCCGTGAAGGATGTCTCCTTTGATATTCCGCGCGGCAAGATCTTTGGCTTCATCGGACCGAGCGGCTCCGGGAAGACCACCACCGTGCGCCTGTTGACCGGGCTCTACCCTCCCACCTCGGGCAGCGCTCTCGTTCTCGGTACATCACCCATGGCTTTTACCCAAAGTACCCGCGAGCGGATCGGTTATATGCCCCAGCTTTTTGTGCTATACCCCGACCTGACGGTCTGGGAAAACATGAACTTCGTCGCGTCCCTCTATGGTATGGGGTTTCGACGCGGCGAACGGCTGAACGAGTTGCTTGACTTTGTCGAGCTAAGCGAGCACAAAGGAAAAGTCGCCGACAACATCTCTGGTGGGATGCAACGTCGTCTTAGTCTTGCTGCCACGCTCGCCCATGACCCAGACCTTCTCTTCTTGGATGAGCCGACCGCAGGCGTCGACCCAGTGCTGCGCCGCAAATTCTGGGACCGCTTCAAGATCCTGCAAGAGGAGGGCAAGACCTTTGTTATCACTACCCAGTATGTGGGGGAGGCGGCCTACTGTGATTATGTGGGGGTCATGGTTGAGGGGCGCCTGCCCATAGTCGAGACCCCCGAAGGTCTGCGCCGGCGCGCCTATGGCGGAGAGATCGTCGATCTTACGCTAAAAGAACGCATCTCGTACCGGGAGCACATTCCTTTGTTGCGAAGGCTCCCCTTCGTAGAAAATGGGAATGTCAAACGCACCGACGAGCACAGCGTCCGCCTCATCGTGGATGAGGCGAGTACTGCGATGCCCGCTCTGATGGAATGGTCCAAGGAGCATAATCTGGAGATCGACAGTATCGAAGAGCATCTTCCCCCATTCGATGACGTGTTCGTCGAGATAGTCGAGAAGGAGCCTTCGCGTGCGTAGCTTTGTTCGCTTCCTGATCCGTACCTCCGCCTTCCTGCGAAAAGAAATCTATGAGATCCTCCGGCAGCCGCGCCTGATCGTCAGCCTGGTACTCGGCCCCTTCTTGATCCTGCTGCTCTTCGGTATCGGTTACCGCAATCAGCCTCCCGTTCTGGATACCCTCTTCGTGGTCCAGCCCGGGAGCGCCCTCGAGCGTGAAATCGAACAACACGCGACCACTCTTGGACCCCAACTAAACTATCTCGGTTCCACGACTGACTTGGATACAGCGCTAGAGGCGCTTCGAGGTGGGGAGGTGGATCTGGTGGCTGTCGCCCCGACGGACGCTTACGAGACGATTCTCAACGAGGAGCAGGCTGTTTTTCAGCTCTACCACAACGAGATCGATCCCTTCCAAACCGATTACGTTCGTTACTTCGGCAGGATTTACATCGACGAGGTCAACCGCCGTGTGCTGCAGGCCATCACCGACATAGGACAAGAGAGAACGATTACCGTGCGAGAAGCGCTCGCCGAGGCCCGGCAGAATGCTGCCGCACTACGAGAGGCACTGGAACGTGGGGATGTGGCCGCCGCGCGCCTGCATCAACAAGAGTTGAGCCGCAATCTCGGCCAGATTGAAACGACCACAAACACCACCCTGGATCTGGCTGAGGGTGTGCAAGAAACCTTGGGAAGCGGTGAGGCATCGGACACGCGGCTCGTGCGCACGAGCATCTCTGAATTGCGCGAGGATACAACGACTATTGGTCAACTCGACGAGGAGCAGACGGATCTTGGCCCGCAGATCGAGCGTGCCACGGAGATCGAGCAAGATCTTGCCGCGCTCGACGAGCAGCTTGCTGATTTCCAACGCATCAACTCCCGTGTGCTCGTCAGCCCCTTCCGCACCGAGACCCAGTCCATCGCTGCCATCCAGCCCCAGCTCGCGCATTACTTCGCGCCCGCCGTCATCGTCCTGCTTCTCCAGCATCTAGCCGTTACCTTCGGCGCGCTTTCCATCGTCCGCGAGGCACAGATCGGGACAGTGGAACTCTTCCGCGTCTCCCCCATCACCGCCGTCGAGACGTTACTCGGGAAGTATCTGAGCTACCTACTCTTTGGTGGTGTACTCGTCGTGATCCTCACCCTGGTGCTTGCGGCCAGCCTGGTCCTGCCTATTCCCGGCCTTCAGCCCTTGCTCGGCAACCAGGAGGTGACGGTCGGTCTGGGCGTGCCCATGCTGGGGAGTTGGACGAGTTACGCCCTCGTCACCTTGGCATTGCTTTTTACCTCCCTCGGCTACGGCTTCGTCATCTCCCTGATCGTCGACACGGACAGTCAAGCGGTGCAGTACGCCATGATCCTCCTACTGACCAGCGTCTTCTTCAGCGGCTTCTTCCTACGCCTGGAAACCCTCTGGGAGCCTGTCCGGGTCGTCTCGTGGATGCTCCCCGCCACCTACGCCATCCAGATGCTCCAAAACATCATGCTCCGTGGAAACCCGCCAAGTAGCTTCCTCCTGGGCACTCTGTTTGCCGTCGGCGCAGCCCTCTTCGCCCTCGCCTGGTTCCTCCTCCACCGGCAGATGCGCCAACATTAAAACGTGTGGGGGTGTAACGGCAGCGAGCAGAGAGCAGTGAGCAGTGGGTAGCAGGAGTCGGCGGCTGGCAGGGTGACACGGCATACCAGTAAGACACGAAGGACACAAAGGATTCACAAAGGCTCTTCGTAACGTCTT
>JALZCF010000291.1 GCA_030863245.1 Chloroflexota bacterium | reverse complement strand
TGGATGAATTACCCAAGCAAGGCTGGCCGGTCCAGTAGCTATCTTCCGCTGTAACGACTCAGCCCGCGAGGTGCCCGGCACTTCAAGGGAGCGCATGCTCGTACAGATATCTCTTAAAAAAGTGCCGGGCACCTGAGTAGCTGTCTTCCTCTTACACGTGTGTTCCTTTTTCCCGTAGGAACGTATGCGCTCGTGGGTAACGTAGGCCTTTGAACATCGGCGGCGAAACCGCTATACTTGGTGTAGACTCATTCCTCTTTCTCCACACAGCTATCACAACGTGCTGTAAGCCACTGGAGCTTGAGATGTTAGAAGTTGTCCTCTTAGGCCAATTCAATGTGCGGTTGGACGGGGAGCCGGTTGACCTCGCGTCTCGCCGCACGCAAACCTTGTTAGCCTACCTCTTACTCAACGTCGGCGTCACTCACAACCGTGAACATGTGGCGGGCGTGCTATGGCCCGACTCCCTCGATACCAGTGCCCGCAAGAACCTGCGTAACACCTTGTACCAGCTGCGCAAGGCTCTCAACGAGCGCTATCTGCTCGCCGACAAGACCACCCTGGCGTTTGACACCGCTGAACCGTACAAGCTAGACGTGGCACTTCTGGAAGAGGATGCAGCCGAGACGGATACAGAGGCACTGATACGGGCAGTGGCTGCCTACCAGGGGGAGTTACTCCCTGGCTTCTATCAGGACTGGGTGCTGCTGGAGCGGGAGCGGCTACGTGCCCTCTTCGAGCGCCGGGGGCAACTGTTGTTAGAGCAGTTGGAAACGCAGGCGCGCTGGAGGGAGATGAAGCGCTGGGCCGAACACTGGATCGCGCAGGGCCAAGTGCCAGAACCGGCCTATCGTGCCCTCATGACGGCCTGCGCCGCGCAAGGCGACTTGGCCGGCATGGCGAGTGCTTACCGCCGCTGCGTGCAGGCGCTGGAGGAGGAGGTAGGCGTGCCGCCCTCCCCCGAGACCCAAACCCTCTACGAGCGCCTCTCGCGTGGCGAGGTGCCAACTGCCAAAGCGAGGGGTGACAGTACCCCGACGGTTACCCCATCGCCTACCCCATCGCCCCAAGAGCGCTACGTGGCGAAAGAACGTCTCGCCGTGGGGGGTCAGCCAGTCGCTAGCCTGAGTTCAGGCACGGGGGGCTCGCCCGGCCCACTGCCTTCGCCCCTACGCTATGAAGATGCTGGGCTTCCTACCCCGGTGGGGATGCGGATGGTCCAGACCGTCGGGCGGGAGGCGGAACTAGAACGGCTACACGGGATGCTGGACAGAGCCTTGGCTGGCACGCGCCAGGTAGTCTTCGTGACGGGGGAATCAGGACTAGGGAAGACCACGCTGGTCAACACCTTCCTGGCGGAAGCGAGGCACAAAGCACCGGTATGGATCGGACATGGTCAATGTGTGGAACACCAGGGTGCAGGCGAGGCGTATATGCCCGTACTGGAGACATTGGGACGTATGTCCCGGTGGCCGGGTGGAGAGGTCCTCATCGCTCTCTTGAGCGAGCGAGCGCCAACATGGTTGGTGCAGATGCCCTGGCTTATCAGCCGGGAGGAACTCGAGTCGTTGCAGCACAAGGTGCTGGGGACTACCCGTGAACGGATGCTACGGGAGATGGTGGAGTTCCTCGAATTCCTAACGATGGAGAGGCCGTTGATTCTGGTGCTGGAAGATCTGCAGTGGAGTGACTACTCCACGCTAGACTTACTCGCGTGGCTGGCACGGCGGTACGAGCCGGCCCGTTTGTTGATCGTTGGCACCTATCGTTCCTCGGATGTGCAAGTGCACGACCATCCGCTGCGTGCCGTCGCGCGCGAGCTGCAGGTACGCGGACAATGCACCGAGGTGGCTCTACCCTTCCTATCGCGCACGGAAGTGGAAGCCTATCTCAGCTTGCGCTTTCCCGGTCTGGACCAGCCGGGTAAATTAGCCCGGCTCCTTCATCAGCGGACCGATGGTAATCCGCTGTTCACGCAAGTGGTAGTGGATACATGGGTTAGCCAGGGGGCGCTGGCAGAGGACGATGGACGGTGGATCCAGCAAGCGCCGCTGGAAGAGTTGACCAACAAGGTGCCGGACAGTTTACGGCGACTCATCGAACAGCAGCTGGCGGAGCTCGACAGCGAGGAGCAGGAAATCCTGGAAGCGGCGAGTGTGGCCGGCATGTCATTGGGCTTTTCGGCTGCGGCGGTTGCTGCCGGTGTCCCTTACACGGAGGAGGAGGTGGAGACGCGATGTACCGTTCTGGCGCGGCGGGGCCAGTTCCTCCGCGATGGCGGGATCGCGGAATGGCCGGACGGCACCGTGGCGGCGCGCTTCGAGTTCATTCATCACCTCTACCAGGAGGTCCTCTACGAGCGTGTGCCGGCGGGCCGGTGCGTCCGCCTGCATCGTCAGGTCGGTATGCGGCTCGAGGAGGGCTACGGTCGGCAGGCTCGGGAGAAGGCGGCCACGCTCGCACTCCATTTTGTGCGGGGCCGCGATCCACAACGGGCGGTGCAATATCTCCAATTTGCGGCGGAGCATGCGCTACAGCGGAGTGCACATCGGGAGGCGGTCGAACATCTCAGGCGGGGGCTAGAGATTCTCCGGGATCATCCTGACCTTCCTGAAGGGACGCGATATGAGGCTGCCCTTCAGACTGCCCTCGGTCCCGCCCTGATCGCAATCCGTGGATGGTCGGCACCCGAGGCGGAACAGGCCTATGTTCGCGCCTGCAACCTATGTGAGCGGTTGGGGGACAGGCAACGCCTCTCCTCCGTGCTCTACGGCCTGGCTACGTTGCACGAGCTCCGAGGTGAGTACACGAGATCTCAGGCGCTACTGGAGGAGCGCCTGCAACTAGAGCACGACTCACAGGACGACGGTTCGCGCCTCGAATCGCACGAGCTACTGGCATGTTCCACCTTCCACCAGGGGGCATTTGCTGAGTCACTTGATCATGCGGAGCAAGGGTTGGAACTCTACGATCCGCAACAACACCTCGCCTTGATTGCCTTTCTCGGGGAGAATCCAGGAGTATCGTGTCGTCATTGGGCGGCTCTAGATCTGTGGTTTCTCGGTTATCCGGATCGAGCGCTGGCGAGAATTCACGAAGCACTTAATCTGGCACACGACCTCGCGCACTCCTTTAGCCTGGCCCACGCGCAGGAGCAAGCGGCATCTCTCCATCAACACCGACGGGAGCCACAAGCAGTGCAGGAAAGGGCAGAGGCGACAATCACCCTTGCGACCCAGCATGGATATCCGTATCGGATCGGGACGGGGAAGATCCTGCGGGGCTGGGCGATGACCGCACAGGGCCACGAGGAGGGAATTGCCGAGCTGCGCGATGGCCTGGCGACCTGCCAGGCCACCGGCGTCACGATCGATCATCCCTATTACCTGGCTCTGCTGGCAGATGCTTATGGGAAGGATGGCCAGATCGACGCCGGGTTGGATACCCTGAGCGAGGCCCTCGAGATGGCGCGCAACAGCAAAGCGTTTTTCTATGAAGCGGAGCTTCATCGGCTCCAAGGCGAATTGCTCCTGCAGGCAAACGCAGCGAATAACCTAGAGGAAGCGGAGATGAATTTCCAACAGGCGCTCAAGGTAGCCCACCGTCAGGGAGCCAGGATACTGGAACTACGGGCACTCGGAAGTCTCGGCCGCTTGTATCACTCTCGACGCATGCAGAGCCAGGTCACCGAGACATGCGAGAGGTTGGCCGAGTTGTACGACGAGTTCACCGAGGGGTTCGATACTGTCGACCTGCGGGAAGCGAAGGCACTGCTCAGAGAGCTGCGTGACGGTGGGAGGTGAGAAAAACTACCACTCTACCATTCTTGGCTCTTTCCTCTGGAGATGTTAGGGATGTGTTTGACCTTACCATGTCTGATTTTCCCCATTTTCTGACTTGAATTCCCCCAATTCGGACATCGTCTAGGTTCCCCGCTGCGCCATCCGCAAGCGCAGCAGGGGGTCGATCCTGCCCCCTGCTGCCGGAAGGGACTACTGCTACGTATCACGCCTGGCCCTACACAAATGTCACGCACACCCAAGTCCTCTCTTTCGTGTGCGTGCTAGGCACGGCGCCGGAAGAGAACGAACAAGCCTCCACCTAGTAGGAAGCCGGCACCCAATAATGACCAGTGGAGTGCGGGGTCAGGCATCGTTCGAATTTCGTCCAAGCGGAGAGCCGTCGGCCCGCCGCGCGAGAAATCCACCCACACAAGGCGATGATCGGAACTGGGGAAGGGGAAGGTACCCACCAGGTAGAAGTACGGATCATCGCTGCGCGGCCAGAAGACTTCGGCGTTGGCGAAATCCAGATCCTCGGAAGGTAGAACATAGTCCACTCGTAAGTTTCCGGGGTCGTCGTCTGCGAAATCGGCTGTATCAAAGGATGGGTCTCCCTCGTGCTGGAGATTTGCGCCACCCTGCAGGAAGGCCTGCTCGACGGCCCCTGCGCTGCTCGGTGTCATCGATGTGTTGACACGAGGGTGAAGCAGTAGCTGCTCGATGGCGCCATCCACACTGTCACCATCAAAGGGATCCGCGTTGAGATCCCCCATGACCATGAAACTAGCACCGGCAGCCAGTCCACCGGTCATCCCCTCGTCATCATAGATGTAACTCCCTTTTCCAGGCGTGATGTAATCGACCCAGAAGCGGATCTCGTCAAAGTTGCGCTTGCCGTTTCGATCCTCTGGTCCGTCGAAAACGGGCGGGGTGGGGTGACTGGCCAGAACGTGGATAACCTGTCCCTCCACATCCACCGGCACGTCCCAATGATTCTTGGAGGAAAGACGTACCACATCCAGCTCTTCTTCTGTATACCAAGGCTCACCTGTATCGGGGTCCACGGGCAGGAGGGCACCCGGCATGTCCCTCCAGAGGAAGGTCTGGAAGGTGCGGACCTGTTCTTCCAAAATGGGGAATTTGGAGTAGAGCACCATACCGTACTGACCAGGGAAGAAACCGAAGCCAAAGGCATCATCGGGACCGCCCACCTCTCCGTCGTTGTTCAGATCGTACCCCGATGGGATGCCCGTATTGGATGGTGCGATGTAGTAGTAGGGGAACGAGATGGGCGGCGCCCCATTCTGACTGACCTCCAGATAGTTCTCACGGAAGAGTTGGGCCGCCTGTCCCTCCTCATCATAGTCAAACTCATTGATCAGGAGAACATCCGGGTTGGTGCGCTGGATAATCTCGGCCACGGTCTGTGCTTGTTCATTATCGGGAGTCGATAAATCGGTGATGAGCTGCCCTTGCTCGCTTCGGTTAAGAGAGGCGTTGAAGGTCGCGAAACGCCAGGGCGGAACCAGATCGGGCTCCGATGCTTCGGCGAGTTCCACCTCCCATGACACTGAGTGGGACGGCAGAGTGGGGTACTCAGAGGCGTAGACCGGCAGCGGGCGCTGGGCCGCGCCTACAAACAGGAGCAGCAACGCTGCCAGGCAGGCAATCAGAACGATAGGGCGAGAAATGAATTGTCGGATCACGGCTACCTCCTTAGTAGTTGATATGGGACGGCTAGAGTTTAACGGACAGAGAAGACGAGAGAACAGGTATCCTGGAGAGATGTTATAGGCTGCACCTCTCCCCAATAGTACGGCAAACCGTGTCTGGTGTCTAGTCAATACAGAACTGTTAGGGCGATTAAAGAGGATACGGCAAAGATGCCATTAAGTGAGAGCCAAGGAGAGCTACCGGTAGAACGGAAAGCTGATGCTTCTTCCTTGCTTCCCTCCCCCGACTGGTATATGCTACCTCCCAACTGTGAACAACCAGGGAAATGTCATGGGATACCAAATGGAACGCTTCTTCCACTCAGCTGCCCCCCAGGTCACCCTTGTCAACTGCTTTGAGAAGCCGTACGAGAACGCCATCGCCACCGCGCGGACCTGCTACTCCAGCCAGGGTATCATCACAGCGGAGCAGGTCGCGCAGAAGCCAGGCCTGCGCGATCGGATCGCTGCCAGCATCTACCAAGCGGGGCACCACACGACACTCCAGCATGCACATGTGCAGTTCGCATTAGCCAACGTCTCCCGCCAGTTCATCTGGAGCTTCCTCCACGCCCACCCCTTCTACAATAGCGAGCAGGTCTCGCAACGTTACGTCAAGACTGATACGGAAGGTGTCTTTATTCCGAAGCTGACAGGCGAGGCGCTACAGATCTACCTAGACGCGGTGGAGGCGCAAGCACAAGCCTACTATGAGCTATGTGACCTCCTCGTGCCCACCGTGGAGCACTTCTACTACGGCATCTTCCCTAGCCGCGCTCCCAAGAATAACAGGAACCCACATTCCCTTGCCAAGCGTACCATTCCCAAGAAAGCACAGGAGATCGCCCGCTACGTGCTGCCCGTTGCCACCTTTGCTTACCTCTACCACACGGTCAGCGCCCTGACCCTACTTCGCTACTACCGCCTCTGTGAGCAATTCGACGCGCCGACTGAGACGCGCTTTGTCGTTAGCGAGATGGTGCGCCTGCTTCTTGAGTACGATCCCCTTTTCGAGGAGATCCTGGAAGAGCCGCTCCCCCTCGAAGAGACCATCGAGTACCGCTACTTCATGGAACGGTACGGGGATGACTACCATCCTCCCGGCCAGGCCTTCATCGAGGAGTTCGACACCAGTCTCGAGGGCCATACCTCCAAGCTCATCTCCCACAAGCTCGACAATGAAGCCCTCCTTGCCGGCGCCGTGCGCGAGGTTCTCGGCCTTGCCCGAAGTGAGATGAGCGACCGCGAGGCCATCGCCCTCGTGCTCGATCCGCGCAACAATCCCTACTTTGGTGAGGCGCTCAACGTCACCACCATGTCTAAGCTCACGCGCACCATGGTCCACCCTCACTACACCTTCCGCAAGAAGCTCTCCCATACGGCGGACAGCCAGGATCAGCGTCACCGCATGACGCCTGGCTCGCGCCCCACCCTCCATGCCTACCTCGGCGACGAGCCGGACTACATCACTCCCGGCCTCCTCATCCACAACGAAGCTGCCCGCCAGCGTTACGACGACGCGATGGCCGACACTTGGTCCGCTATCCGTAGCCTGCACAATATGGGTGTGGACGACGAGAATCTTTCCTACCTCCTCCCCAACGCCGTCGCCATCCGCTTCACCGAGAGCGCCGATCTTCTCTCCCTCCACCACAAGCTGCGCATGCGCCTCTGCTACAACGCGCAGGAGGAGATCTTCCACGCCAGCAAGGACGAAGCGATCCAGATCCAGCAAGTCAACCCCGAGATCGGTCAGTACCTCGGCGCCCCCTGCACCCTCCGCCACGCCGCTGGCGCCCGCCCCTACTGCCCCGAAGGCGACCGCTACTGTGGCGTACCTGTCTGGAAGATCGAGATTCGCGAGTATGAGCGGGTGTTGTAGGTTCCCCTCGGTTATAACGAACTTTTCATGTAAGAGGCTCTTGCTCTTCATCAATCCGTTAGAGTGAGAGAGTATCTTACAAGCTAGAAGAGTGTAGATCTGTACCTACATCCTTGTTGACACAGCACCGTTTTCTGCATCCCCTATCACTTATAATATCAATACGACAGCGGTGAGATTGCTGCATCCAGAGGTAGCACTTGGTGGCCGTGATGATCATTCCACGTGCCGTGTTATTCCAAGGAGCGGATCTTGCAATTGAGGGCGCACCTTGACCCGTCTTTGGCAAGCACAGGGTGCTCTGGAAGAGATGCGCCAACGAAAGTGATCGGTGGAGCCGGGCAGCAACCGGGGACTGAATTTATAGCCGCAGATAGGAGATGAACGATGAACAGCGTGTTAGAGCCAATCCGTGTGCTCCTGGTGGATGACCACGAACTGGTGCGCGCTGGGCTACGCCTGCTGATCGATAGTCATGAACGACTGAGCGTGGTAGGCGAGAGTAACAGCCGGAACGGAGTGCTCGACCTCGCTAGTCAGGAACAACCCGATATCATCGTGCTCGATGTGGATGATGACCGGGCAGTGGACATCATTCCCTCGCTCGTTGATGTGGCCTGCCATGCACAGGTGATCGTGCTCACCGAGGGGAAGCATCCGGACGTGCAACACGAGGCGGTGTATCGCGGTGCGCAAGGGATCGTGTTGAAAGGGCACGGGCCTGCAATGTTACTGAACGCCATCCAGAAGGTATATGAGGGAGAGGTCTGGATGAACCCCTCCATGATGGCACGGGTGCTCGACATG
>JALZCF010000288.1 GCA_030863245.1 Chloroflexota bacterium | reverse complement strand
GCGCGGCTCCATTCATCTGTCGGAGGGGGAAGCACTGGTAGACCTGTTGCAAGACCTTCGAGGGCGCTTGGTGCGCATTCGGGTCGGCGGCGAGGAGGCACGAGAGGTTAGCGGCACGGTGGTGGGGCTCGATATCGGTGAGAAGTACCCATTCTTGCAGGGCCGCCTCTCGCTCCTGACCGACGATGGGGTGCAGGTGCTGCGGCTGCGTGAGGTGGTAGCGGTGGAGCTCTTGGATACGCAAGCACGGACCGACCTTGATTTCTTCTTGCACACGAGCGTTGCTGAGCCGGAGCAGCGTACCGTTACCCTCCACCTCTCAGACGGGGACCATGATCTGGTGGTGCGTTATCTCGTACCCAGCCCCACCTGGCGGGTCTCCTACCGCTTCGTCGGGGAGAAGGAGGAGGGAGGGGATGAGCAGCGGCATGGACTGCTCCAGGGCTGGGGCATCTTCGATAATCCCTTCGATGAGTCTCTAGAGGGGGTGCAGGTTAGCCTCGTTTCCGGCATGCCCATCTCCTTCATCTACGATCTCTACACCCCTTTCACACCGGAGCGGCCGGAGGTAAAGGAGCAGGCACGTGTCGTGGCGGCGCCTGTTGAGATGGAACGGGCGCCGAGGGCAGCCCCGAAAGAGGCGCGATCGGCGAGGGCGATGGCCCCGGATGAGGCCGTGCCTATGGCGGTCGCGATGAGCGCGCCAGCGCCAGCCCTACGGGAAAGCCTGGAACGCAGCACTGCCGTGGCGGCCCAAGGGGAGGCACAGGGCGAACGCTTCGAGTACCGCATCGCACAGCCTGTCACCGTGCAGCGCGGCGAGGCAGCGATGGTACCGATCCTCGGTACGGACGTCGCCTATCGCAAGGAGTACATCTACAATGGACGTAAGGTGCCCAGGCATCCTAGCGTCGTACTGCGATTCGACAACAGGAGCGCGCTGACCCTGGAGCGGGGTCCGATTACCGTCCTGGAGGATGGAAAGTACCTCGGCGAGGCTATCTTTCCCTTCACGCGACCCAACGCCGAGGTGCTTCTCGCTATCGCCGTCGACCTCGGGGTGAGCGTGCGGGAGGAGCGCCATACCAGCCGTGAGATGTATCAGGTAACCGTTCAAAAGGGTTTTCTGGTCCTCCACCAGTACACCACCGTTCACACAACGTACGAGATCCGGAACAGCAATCCCGAGCCTCTTACCTTGCTCGTCGAGCACCCGCGTACCCCTGACTTCGAGTTGCTCCCGATGGTGGAGCCAGTGGAGACGACGGAGGAGCATTACCGTTGGCAGGTCGATGTGCCCGCGGGCCCCGATGGTCATGAGACCTTTACCGTTCGCGAGCGTCGTCTCGAGCAGAGCCGCCAGCAACTCTCCAGCCTCACCCCCGCCACCCTGAATGACTACCTGCGCAACCGCTGGCTCGATGAGGCTCTGGCGAACGAGTTGGGAGATATCCTTCGGCTCCAGGCGGAAAAGCAGCGTCTCACAGAGCGTCTCCAGGAGATCGAGCAGGAACGCCAGCGGCAAGTGGCGACGCAAGAGCAGGCGCGCAAGAATATGAGCGGCCTCAAAGAGAGTGGCCAGGAGGGCGAACTCCGCGCCCGCTATGTCCGCCAGCTCAATGCCTCGGAGGACACACTTGCGACGCTCGAGGCCGAGCGCGATCGCCTGAGAGCAGAAGAAGAGCAGCTAGAAAAGCAGATTCAGGAGGCGATCGCGGCACTGGGATAGGAAGAGCGCCATAAATCAACAACAAAACCTAGACCCTTTGTGATTCCTTCGTGCTCGGGCTGCCTTGGTGGTCTAACAGGCTCGTCGATTGCATGTTGACTTCGTAGAGAAGTCCTGATACACTGGCACACAATTGAAAGAACTGACAGGCAATGATGGGGAAGAGTAAGGAGATCAGCCCACTTCCAGCGAGTCGCGGAGGGTGAGAGCGCGGCAGTAGGACCTCCTGAACGACACCCCTGAGCCGAGTGGGGAACATTAATCAGTACCCATATCCGGGCGGCGCCCGTTATAGCGCCACGGTTTACAAGGGCCATCGTCGGCCCCGGTGATCCGGCCTAAGGCTCCTCGCGTGGGGCAAATGGTGGTGGCACCACGAAGCCAACCAGTGGCTCTCGTCCTCCAATGGACGAGGGCTTTTTCTTTTTGTCGACAACGGAGGGAAGACAGGCAATGGAACGTATTCGAACAATCGATGTGTCACAGCACGCTTCCGAGCGGGTCTGTGTAAGAGGATGGCTGCACACCCTGCGGCGACTGGGGAGTATTGCCTTCCTGATTGTACGCGATGGATGGGGCACGGTACAGGTGATTATCGAGGAGGAAGAGACCCTTGCCTCACTGGAGGAGTCAGGGGTGCTTGCCGAGACGGTACTTGAGGTAGAGGGCATCGTACGAGCGGAGGCCCAGGCGCCCGGAGGCTACGAGCTTGGTGAGCCAACCATCCGCGTCATCGAGCCGGTGACGGAGCCATTACCCGTGGCACTCAACAAAAAGGAGATCAAAGCGGCGCTGCCCACGCTCCTGGACCACGCGGTGGTGGCGAACCGCCATCCCAAGCGGCGAGCTATCTTTCGTCTTGCGTCAGGTGTGATGGCAGGGTTCCGTGCCACACTGACGGCGCGCGGGTTCAGCGAGATACAGACACCGAAAATCGTCGCCTCGGCGACGGAGAGTGGGGCGAACGTCTTCCAGCTGGATTACTTCGGTCGGCCCGCCTACCTCGCGCAGAGCCCACAATTCTACAAGCAGATCATGGTGGGCGTCTTCGAGCGTGTCTTCGAGGTGGGGCCGGTATTTCGAGCGGAACCGCACGATACCACGCGCCACACGAACGAGTACGTCAGCCTGGACGTGGAGTTTGGCTTCATCGAGAACCACTTCACGGTCATGCGTCTCCTGCGCGAGGCGCTGGCGGGCATCTTCGACCATCTGGCAGCTCATCACACGGCGGAGCTGGCGCTGCTCGGCCTCGCGTTGCCGGAAGTACCTGCCGAGATCCCGCACATCCACTTCCGCGATGCGCAGCAACTGATCTGGGAGCGGCATGGTGTGGACGTGCGTGGCGAGCCCGATCTATCGCCGCAGGATGAGCGCTGGCTGGGGGAGTGGGCGCAGGAACGGTTCGGCAGTGATTTCCTCTTCGTCACGGGCTACCCGATGGTCAAGCGTCCCTTCTATACCCATCCGGATCCCACCGACCCGCAATGGTCAAACTCCTTCGACCTGCTGTTTCGGGGCACGGAATTGGTGACAGGGGGGCAGCGCCTTCATCGCTACGAGGACTACCTACAGACCCTAGAGAAGGTGGGGTTATCAAAGGAGCCTTTCGAGACCTATCTGGAAGCGTTCCGCTACGGGATGCCCCCCCACGGCGGCTTCGCCATCGGCCTGGAACGCCTGCTCATGCAACTCACTGGCGCCCCAAACCTGCGCCTCGTCACCCTCTTCCCCCGTGACCTCACGCGCCTGACGCCCTAACTCTCATCCGGGGCTACCTCCTGCGCTTGCGCCTACGCTGGCGAGCCTCATCACCGACGAAAACGTTGAGGATGAAGCTGACGATGCTGATGATGATGCTGCCGATCAGGGCGGGGATGAAGCCGTCTACGAAGAAGGGCTGGTCTAGGGCCTGGGCGATGGCGGAGGTAAGCATGAGCATCAGGGCATTGACGATGAAGGTGAAGAGGCCAAGGGTGATGATGTAGAAGGGACAGGTGACGAAGGCCAGAATGGGCTTGATCAGTGCGTTCACCAGGCCGAAGATGAGGGCCACGATGAGAATGGTAGCTATTGCATCTTGTCCTGCGCCTCCAAACCCGATACCAGGCACAAGTTGCGCCGCCACCCATAGTGCCACCGCATTGACGACCAGTCGTACGATTAATCCCATTCCCCCTCCACTCCTTTATCACGTGTCACGCTTGTGCAGAATCACGGCTGCTTGTCGGGAATGAACCTCCACTCTCTAATCATTCCGCATTCCGCACTCCGCACTCCCTAGTCTCCAGTCTCCCGTTCTCGACCAACTCTCCTGCTGGTGCATTAGACTGTACTTCCACTCGGCACTTCCTGCCCTTCCAGCTTGCGTGCTCTCGTGTACGGATGGATCGCCACGTTACGCCCGATGATGGCGCCGCTCGGGATCTCTGCCCGCTTGCCCACTAGGGTGATGCCGGTATTGAGGCGGCTAGCCATCTCACGATTCGGGGTGTTGTCTTCTCCTGTACCCACTTGTGCGCCCTCGCCGATGCGGACTTCCTTATCCACAATGGCCCGATCCACCACGGCCTCCGGCCCGACAGTGGTATCTGTGAATATGACGGAATCGCGCACCACGGCGCCTGGCGCGATATAGACGCCGGGGGAGATGATCGAACGAATCACCGTGCCGTCCACCCGGCACCCGTCGCTGAGCAGGTTGCCGTCGGCGTCCGCTTCGCGGCCAAGCAGCACGGGCGGGCGCTCCTCGCTGCGGGTATGAATCACCCACTCCGGGTCGTACAGGTCGAGCGCGGGAGTTTCGGCAAGCAGTGCCATGTTTGCCTCCCAATACGCCTGTACCGTGCCGACGTCGGCCCAGTAACTAAGAACGCTGTGGGAGTAGACGCGCTTGCCACTATTGATGAGGGAGGGGATCACTTCGCTCCCGAAATCACGCTGGGAACGACCCTCCCCACGCAGCCAACTGATGAGGAGGTCCTTCGAGAAAACGTAGATCCCCATGCTCGCCATGGTGCTGCGGGTTCGCTTGGGCTTCTCTTCGAATTGTGTGACCCGCCCATCACTGCCGGTCGCAATCATGCCGAAACGGTGGGTCTCGAAGGGGCTGACGGCACGTACGGCGATGGTCACGTCGGCCTGGTTTTCTCTATGGGTGCGGAGCATCGGACGGTAGTCCATCTTGTAGATGTGGTCGCCCGCGAGGATCAGCACCAGATCGGCATCCGGTTCCTCCACAAAGCTGAGGTGGAAGCGCACGGCATCGGCCGTTCCCTCTTGCCAGGCGGTTCGCTGGCCGGGCTCGCTCAGGTAGGGTTGGAGCAGGCGAACCCCTCCCGTGGAGCGATCCAGGTCCCATGGCCGCCCGTTGCGGATGTGCTCGTTAAGCGAGCGCGGCTGGTACTGGGTCAACACGCCAACGCTGTAGATGTCGGAGTTCACGCAGTTCGAGAGCGGGAAGTCGATGATGCGATACTTCCCACCGAAGGGGAGGGCCGATTCTGATCGCAACTCCGTCAATACGCTCAAGGCGGGACTGGCACCACCCGCCATGATTAACGCGAGGGCAGATGGATTTGGCATGGTTATGCTCCTGTTTAGATGATTTCTCCGCTGGGAACGGTGTCGCCGTATGGCTCAAAAGCCTCTTCGTCCACGTCCGCATTGATGAGGACATTGCGGCCGATCGTGACATTTGCAGGAATATGCGCCGACTTTCCGACCACAGAAATGCCGGTGTCAATCTTGTTAGGGAACTCTTTGTTAGGGGTATCGTAGTCGTCCCCATAGCCGACATGTGCCCCAGCACCGATCACCACTTGTTTGTCGATGATGACCTTGTCCAGGACCGCGCCAGGGCCGATCCAGGTGTCATTCATGACGACGGACTCCCTCACGATCGCGCCGGGCGAGACGTAGACGCCTGGACTCAACACGGAACGTTCCACCTGCCCACGCACGATGCTGCCGTTAGAGATCATGCTCTGGTCAGACTTGGCCTGTGGCCCGATCTTGACGGGTGGGCGCTCCTGACTGACAGTATGGATCGTCCAGTCTGAGTTGTAGAGTTCGAGCGGCGAGTCGGGATCGAGCAGATCCATGCTCGTTTGCCAGTAGGCTGCAACGGTCCCAACATCCACCCAGTAACCCTCAAAGGGGTAGGCGAAGACTCTTGTCTCTTCAATGAGCCCCGGGATCAGGTGGTGGCCAAAGTCCAGATCGGGATGTTCCTCAGAGGCAGCTATCATCCGGTGCATCAGCGTGCGCGCCTTGAAGACATAGATGCCCATGCTCGCCAGGTTGCCTTTGTCCCGTACCTTGGGCTTCT
>JALZCF010000209.1 GCA_030863245.1 Chloroflexota bacterium | reverse complement strand
GCCATATCGGTCGCCGGTATGCGGGTCTTCGAGGCTGAACCGCCATGCTGCTAGGCCCAGCTGAATCAGGTTCTGTTCCTGCCAGCAGCGCAGGAGATATGCGCAGTAGCGCGGCGGCTTGTGCTTGAACATGGTGTTGGTGATCCTTTAGTTGATGCGCGAAACTGACGCCAGTGTAGCAGGGCATCGATCAGAGATCGTTAATTCGGTGCATGTGTCCGGATGTTTGTTGCCCAGGAGCATTCAACGATCAGGGGTCGCACGCGGACGGCAATCAGTGAGGAGATGAGCGGATGACGGTGAAGCTTGAGCTTGAGCTCCTGGGAGGACTCCGAATCACGCAGGATGGCACGGCAGTGACGAACTTTGTCTCCGGCAAAGCTCCGGCGCTCCTATGCTATCTGGCGGTCACGGGGCAGCCCCAGTTTCGTGCTGCGCTCGCTGGGCTGCTGTGGAGCGAGCAGGGGGAGGACGATGCCCGCCGGAACCTCCGGGTGGTGCTCAACAACCTGCGCCACGTCGTTGCACCGCATCTCGTCATTACCAGGGACACCATTGCCTTCGATCGCAGCAGTCCATACCGGCTGGATGTTGAACAGTTCGAGGCAGCCTTCCAGGGGGCTGCCTCGCGTGACGTTGGCCAGCTTCAGGTGGCGGTCACACTCTACCGGGGCGATTTTCTCGAGGGCTTCTACGTCCGGGATGCACCCTTGTTTGAGGAATGGGTAACAGCCCAGCGGGAACGCTTACGCCAGCTCGCCATGCATGCCCTGCATGAATTGGTCAGCTACCACACGACGCAGCAAGCGTATGCGGTCGGGATCGATTACTGCACCCGCTTGCTCCAACTCGACCCGTGGAGTGAGGATGCACACCGGCAGTTGATGCTGCTGCTGGCGCTGAGCGGGCAGCGCAGCGCAGCCCTGGCCCAGTACGATGCTTGCTGCCGCGTGCTGGAGGTCGAGCTCGGAGGTGAGCCGTCTGAGGAGACCACCCAGCTGTACGTCGATATTCGGGATGGTGTGGTCAGATCGCTCCAGCACACACCGGTGCGGGTCGAAGCTGCGCCTGTGAGAACGCACATACGGCGCAAGTTACCGACGCAACCTACGTGCTTCATCGGTCGTGAGGTGGAGCTGGCCCAGATCACCCAGCGCCTCACCGATCCCATGTGCCGGCTGCTTACCCTCGTCGGACCTGGTGGAATCGGGAAGACCCGCCTTGCGCTGCAGGCGGCTGCCGATTCCGCTGCCATCTTCCCTGATGGGGCTGCCTTTGTGCCATTGGCGTCCGCCACCACTGTCGACCAGATGACGGGGCTCATCGCCGATGCGCTGGGCGTGGCGCTGGTCGAACAGCGGGATCCGCGCACTGAACTCCTGGCCTACCTGCGCGATAAGCGCTTACTGCTCCTGCTGGATAACCTGGAACATCTGGATGATGGGATTGGCCTGATTTGTGCCATCTTAGAAAGCGCACCCGACCTAATGATGCTGGCAACCTCGCGCAAACGCCTCAGCCTTCAGGCGGAGTGGTTGCTAGATGTGCAAGGGCTGCCTTATCCGCTATCGACACCGTCATCAAGCGACCTGCTTGAGCTGACGCACCTGGAGACCTATGGCGCCGTTCAGCTCTTTCTCCAGCGTGCGATCCAGGTCCAGCCCAATTTTACACTTTCTGCCACGACCATCTCTCCGGTGATTCGTATCTGCCAATACATGCAAGGGATGCCGTTGGGGATCGAGCTCGCTGCCGCATGGGTGCGGACGGTTCCCTGCGGCGATCTCGCCGAGGAGATTGCGCACAGCCTGGACTTCCTGAGCACCACGCTGTGGGATGTCCCCGCGCGCCATCGCAGCCTGCGAGCCGTGTTCGACCATTCCTGGCGCTTGCTCAGCCCTGAGGAGCGTATGGTCCTGGCACAGCTCGCGGTTTTCCGAGGTGGATTTCAGAGTGAAGCAGCCATAAAGGTGGCGGAAGCAACGCTGCCGGTGCTGGCGGCACTGGTCGATACATCACTGCTACAGCAAGAAGTGAGCGGGCGCTACGCGCTGCATGAGTTGCTGCGACAGTTCGCTGCCGAGCACCTGAGCGCAGATTTTCCCGATTTGGCCCAAGCGGCGCCGGCGCAGCATAGCCGATACTACCTGTACTTCCTGGCTGAGCGCCAGGCGGCCCTGCACGGACGGGAGTCACAGCAGGTGATGGCCGAACTGCGCGCGGAGCTAAATAATATCCGCCAGGCCTGGCAGTGGGCGGTGACTCACGCGCAGATCGATGCGTTGGATCGCGCAAGCCATGGCTTGGCCGATGTGTATGATCTGATCGGCCTTTTTCAGGAAGGGGTCACGGCGTTTGAGACGGCGGTCGAGCGAGTACGCGGCCTCCTTGCTGCTGCCCCGCCCGATCGCACGACGCAGAGCGCGCTTGGTAGGCTGCTGACCGAATACGCCCGCTTTTTGATGCGTCAGGCACAGTTCGACTGGGCGGTAGCGGTCGCTGGGGAGGCGGCGGAACTGGCCCGCACCATGCAGGTGGTGGATCTGGAAGCGATGGCCTGTCACTGGTGGGGAGAGGTGCTCTGGCGGCAGGCAGACTACCCGGCCGCGCGGATGCAGCTTGAGCGCGCCCTGACGTTGGCGCGAACGGCTGGGTTGTCCACCGTAGAAATCGATAGCCTGCTCAGCCTTGGAAAAGCCGCGCTATGGCAGGGCGATTATGCTGTGGTCCGCGCCTCTCAGGAGCAGGCGCTGCAGCGAAGCCGTGCAACTGGCCACCGGCGCGGCGAGGGCACTGCGCTCAATAACCTTGGCCTACTCGCCTTGTGGCAGGGTGACTTTGCCACCGCACAGACGTGCCAGGAGCAGGCATTGTGGTGTTACCGTGCGGCCGGCCACCAATCGGGCGAAGCCTTTGCCTTGACCTGCCTCGGGCATGTCGCACTTGGGCTGCGCAAGTATGCGCAGGCCCGAACCTCCTACGACCAGGCACTCCAGGTCTCCCAGGCGATCGGCGACCGGTTTGGGGAAAGTCTGGCGCTCGCCTGCCTTGGATATGTTCCCTTTTACCAAGGCGCTTATCAGGGGGCACGGGCACACTATGAGCAGGCCCTGCAACTCCACCACGAGATCGGCGACCGTCGCGGTGAGAGCGATATGCTGGCGAATCTCGGCTTGGTCTTCCATCTGCTGGGCGACAATGCCACCGCCCGCGACTACAGTCAGCAGGCGTTGCGAATAGCACAGGACCTGGGCAACCAACCTTTTCAGGCCCGGGCTTTGACGTTTCTTGGACACGCGTTGGTCGGATTGGATCGGCTGGAGGAAGCAGCCGGTGCCTATCAGCAAGCCGTGGACCTGCGACGAGCGCTCAACCAGGCCTTCCTGGCGATGGAACCACATGCAGGTTTGGCCAGGGTTGCGCTGGCCGAGGGTGATCTGGAGCAGGCCCAGCAATATGTCGTGGAGCTTTTGGCCTATCTGCCAACCAGCACACTCGATGGATTGTTCGAGCCACTTCGGGTCTACCTGACCTGCTACAAGGTGCTTCGTGCCACGAGTGACCCGCGTGCCGAGGCGGTATTGCACACCGCCCATGACTTGCTCCAAGCATGGGCGGAGAACATTAACGATCCGGAACTGCGGCACTCCTTCTTGGACAACGTGGCCGCGCATCGAGAGATTGTGAGTGAGTATACACAGTTGTTGAATGAAGTAGAAGTACCAGCCCAGCATGGTTTCTAACCGATGCTGTCCGTGAACCATTAGCCTGAGGAACGCCAGGCTAACGTATTCGATCAGGAGCAGGATTGCGGGCATCATTTCACGCTCAGTCGTGCGCTAGCGGCTCCACTGGCGTCTTGTGCGACTCGCCTCGTCGCACGCGGATCAGAAC
>JALZCF010000189.1 GCA_030863245.1 Chloroflexota bacterium | reverse complement strand
GTATCTGAAAAGGTAAAATCGATTGCATTCTTCACGATGCTGACTCCTCTCTGGATTTTCCTGCCCTACTTTGGGCGAGATAAATGTGACGGATACTCCTGGTCATCGAGTCCCCTATGTAATCCCTGTCTCATTGTCTGCGCTCTTTCTTTCAACCGCTGGAAGTAGTCGGTTTCCGTAATGGCTGCCACCTTGGCCACCTTTTTGGCTTCATCGATCTCGATGCGCAGTTGTCGCACCTCCCGTTTCAGTGTCTCCTCACGCTCTCTCACCCCTTCAACCAGCTGGAAGAAGGAAGTGAGAAAGGCTCTTACCCGCGCAGCCTCGGACGGCGCTACCTCGTGCGATGTCTCCACGCGCTGCATCTCGCTGAGGGCCCTCGTGTAGTCACCCCTGGCGATATACTGGTTCCACTCGGTGGCTAGTTGGATGAGGGTAACGGTGAAGCGTAACTTACTGGAGAGGTCCTGCATGAGGCTCAACGCAAAGGCTGGGTCGCGCGCGATCAGCGCCATGAAATCGTCGCGGTCAAATTTGAAGAGCTCTACGGGCGTGATCGCCATCGCGGTTGCCGATCGCGGCTGCCGATCGAGCAGGGACAGCTCGCCGAGCGAGTCGCCGGGTCCAAACTGGTTAAGTATCACTTCTTTTCCCTGTGCGCTCCGCGTCGATATCTGTACGTGGCCGTGGTTGATGATGTAGAGGCAATCTCCCTGATCGCCCTCTCGAAACAGGACCGTGCCCGCGGCCAAGCTCTGTCTTTCCAGTTTGCTATCTAACTCAGGAATGAGATCGTCTGCCAAGTTCTGGAAGACCGAGACTTTCTTGATGGTTTCGATGAAATCAGGCATGAGAAACTTTCTTGTACTCCAGTAGCGACCGCTCTGTTCTCTCGGGCAACCGCTACCCGCCCTCAAGGGGTGGGGGATTCTCCTGATCGACATAGCCCTGGCTGATCTCGACAATGTTGCCATCCGGGTCAGATAGCCAGACAGTACGCCAGCCGGGAATAAAGCTATCAAAGCTTAGCGGGCCGAGGGTAACCTTGGCATCGTCGCCCATCTCGGCCAGCTTGGCATCGACATCGTCTACCTGAAAGGCCAGGTGCCGCACACTAGGGTAGTGCGCCCCGTCCGCTTCCGCTTGCGGAGCAGGTGACTCACCCTCCGCTTGGAACAGTTCCAGGTAGACGTTGCCCAACTTGATGAAGACGATCTGCTGGCCGTCTAGCGGGATGACGCGGGCGCGCTCAAATCCGAAGTGTTTGCTATAGAATCGCTCGGTGACGACTGGGTCACTGCAATTGAGTGCAACGTGTGAAAATCGTACGGATCTCATGGTTCCCTCACCCCCGTTCCGCCAGCATATCGATGATCCGGCGTGCAAAGAGATGGCAGTGGCCACCCGTGCGGCCGGTCACCAGATCGCCATCCACGACGACATCCTCGTCGATGTAGATTGCCCCCATGTTCTTCACATCGCCGTGCAGGTTATTGTGGGCAACCACCCGCCGGCCCCGCACCAGTTCCGGAATTGGGGCCATCAACCACATGCCGTGGCAGATGATCCCCTTGATGATCTGCTTCTCGGCAAACGCTCGCTGGAGAAACTCGCAGGCGGGCGGTAGCTTGTTAACATCTTCGGTGTAGCGGAGGCGGTCGGAGACGATGGCCGACGGGACGATGATGGCATCGAAGCTTCGGAGCTCGTCATCGCTCATCCCCTCGAAGCTCTCATGGCACTCGAAGGGCGCTCTGTACTCGTGTCCCGTGAACGTCAGGAATGGCTGCCCCCAAAGGCGAGACATGAAGTGAAGCTCCGCTCCCTCTTCCGGGAACCGATGCTCGTAGTAGAAGATCTCCTTCTCGTAGAAGTCGCTCTCGATCAGAATCCCGATCTTTTTACCCTGCAGTCTCATCATGTTGTTCCCATCTCTTTAAGCGACCGTTCCATCCGGATATTGGGTCATGCCGGCGAAGTGAATGGCGATCTTGCCATCCCGCAGGACCCAACTATCGGCGAAGCGCATGGATGCTTCCTGCCCATCCTCCGTTGCCATCTTGATCGCTTCCACAATCATCAAGGTGTCGGGGTCCTGCGTCTCCGCCCAGAAGGCAATGTCTACCTCTAGATCCTTGATTCCCAAGATCCCTTTGAAATGCTCTCGCAGTTCATCGTGTCCCCGGAAGTAACGCGGCTCCTTCTCGAAGCTGCTAATAAGAACGGCGTCCTCGGTATATTGGTTCAGGATTCCGTCAATATCCTTTTGCAGGATCAGATCAATATGCTCCTCGTACATCCTGCCTAGCGGCGTATCAGGCACTTGGCCCATTCTTCGCTCCTTTCCAGTAAAAACCGTGTGGTAGGTCGGTAAGGTGAAAGATAAGTAAGGCAGGGACGGGTTACGAACCGTCCCTATTCCGAAAAGCCAGCAAGGGCCGATGGGCTAACCGCCCTGGATCATATCGGACACTTTTTCACCGATCATCAAACAGGGTACATGGGTATTGCCACTGGTAACGGTCGGCATGATCGAGGCATCTGCTATGCGGAGACCCTCGACGCCGTGGACCTTCAGTTGCGAGTCGACAACCGCCATATCGTCATTGCCCATCTTGCAGGTACCGGCGGGATGCCAGAGGGTCGAGGTCCCAGTGCGGATATATGCTTCATCATCCCCGTCGGTGCCCGGCGCGAGTTCTCCCTCGTAGAGGTCGCTGAACGCCTTCGTAGTCGCTATCTCGCGAATGAGCTTGAGCGCGCTCTTGAATACCTGCACGTCAACCTCTCGTTGCAGGTAGTTGGGATTGATGATCGGTGGATCGCCCGGATCGGAGGAGCGAAGAGCAACGTACCCAATGCTCTGGGGCTGTACGAGGATTGGCAAGAAGATGCCGACCGGCCCACCGAAATCGGGCAGGACGGGAAGCAGGGGGCCGGGTGCGGCAGGTGCAAAGTTCAGTTGCAGATCCGGGGGCAGATCACCATTGCCACCTTTTGTGTTGACGAAGAGCACGTTTCCAGTGAGCAAGGTCGGGGTTGGCAACTCAACCTTGGAGCGGTAGACGACGGGGAGTTGCATGTGATCCTGTAGGTTTTGTCCGACACCTGGCAGGTCAACCACCACGCGCACCCCCACTGAGTCCAGATGCTCGGCTGGACCGATGCCGGACAACATCAGGATCTTCGGTGTAAGGAAGGTACCGGCACTTAGGATAACCTCTTGGTCAGCGTGAACGTGATGGATCTGACCATTCTGTACATATTCCACACCGGTTACCCGTTGTCCGTCAAACAGGAGCCTTGTGGCTTCCGCATTCGTTTCCACTGTGAGGTTGGGGCGATCGAGAATCGGCGCCAGATAGGCATCGGCCGCGCTACAACGCTGGCCATCCTCTGTAATGTTAAACTGGAGGAGGCCTGCCCCATTTTCTTGACGTTCACCGTTGTAGTCCCAGTAGGGACCGTCATAGCCCAACTCGACCGTGGCATTCATGAAGGGTTCCGAGCGGGCATCCGGATCCGGACAATCCCTCACCGTGACGGGACCACCTTCGCCGCGATATGCCGACTCGCCGCTCTCGTAATCTTCAAGCTTCTTGAAGTAGGGTAGAACCTCCTCAAAGCTCCACCCTTCATTGCCACTCTCAGCCCAATGATTGTAGTTGAGACGGTTACCCCGCACATGCATCATGGCATTGATCGAAGAACTGCCACCGACTACCTTGCCTTGATTGATCAGAACCTGGCGATCGTTGAGAGCTGGCTGCTCTTCCGTCATGAATTTCCAATCGACGTCGGAGCCCCAGAGTTGTACAAAGCCCCCCATCTCCAGGATATGAGGATTCTCGGCTGGACCTCCCGCTTCCAGCAGAAGCACCTTGATATCGCTATTTGCACTCAGACGATTCGCCAGCACACACCCCGTGGCGCCGGCGCCTACAATAACACAGTCGAATCCTTGTCCGGTTGGCATACTATGCTCTCCATTAAGCAATTCTTGCCCTTCTCGGCTTACTTTTTTCGCCCCGATATTCAGGAGTGGGGAACGGAATTCTCCTGGTCAGTTGCCATAGCGAGAAGCGTTTCGAGTACAAGCGGTTGTCGTGAATGATTGAAATGTTGCGCCCCCGGTACCACGTGCACGGTCGCACCAAGCCGCTGTTGCCACTCGCGCCGGTTCGCATTCACGTCTGATGTAAAAGGATCGTTATCCGAAAGTAAGACCACGAGTTCACCAGCAGCACGTCGTGCATGCTCCCAATCCAAAGGAGTGTTGCTCCAGGGCCGGAGTGAGTCCCAAGGTTGATCTACCGCGAACCACCCCGCGACGCACAGCGTACCACTCACGCGTGCGCCGTCGGGCAGTCGCGCCAGAGTACGCAGGATTGCCAGGCAACCCACACTATGCCCTACCAAGAGCGTTCGCGCGATTTCTTCCGGGTCCGAACCGAGCAGTTCGAGCACTTTGGCTACCCATGCCTCAATCGCGGGTAGGTGCGGATTCGGCATATCACCCACTACCACCCGGTCGAAAGTGCTGGGTGCCCGAAGCGCAAGTTGACGTTGTAGCCAAGGATACCAATCACTATCCGGCGTACCCGACCAACGAGGAATGAGGATAAGTCGGTTGCTCACGCGGTAGCTCCAAGGAGAATCGTTATCGCTTATGCCCTCTTGCACTAGCTAGGAGGTTCTTAACTCCCACCGAGGAAATCAGGCACTACCGCAACCACTCACTCAGGCTCTGATCATCCC
>JALZCF010000161.1 GCA_030863245.1 Chloroflexota bacterium | reverse complement strand
TCACGGAGGCGAGCATAGTCACTCCGCTGATCCTGTAGGGAGGGTGGCTCCAGCTGGAGGGCTACCTTGTGCACGTTCGGATCGAGGATGATGTGGCGGCCGAAGCCCATCAGTGCGGCTTTCGGGTTCCCCATCAGGCGTGGGACCTCGCACACCACGTCCTCGTATACCTCGGCGCGGCAGGAGAGGCGCCATCCTTCCGCGAGCTCCTCCTCGCTGAATACCTTGCGGTCTGCCGCAGTCGTGCCGTTGTGTCCTTGAAGGAGGCGAACCTTGCACTTGCCGCATGTGCCGCGCCCGCCGCAGGTGCTGTCGATGGGCAACCCGATCCAGTTCGCCGCGTTGAAGATGGTCATCCCCGGTGGCACCCGTGTGACCTCCTCCTGCGGCTGGAACTCGATGGTGACTTTCCCGTGGGAGGGCGCTTGCTCAGACAGGCGTCACCTCCTTGCCCGCTTCGGCGCGATAGGCGGAAATAAAGTTGCCGGAGTAGGGGTCTCGGCCCATCAGCAGATCCATCGCCAGGATGGTGCGGCGGATCTCGGGCTCCAGCGGGTTCGTTATAGCGGATGGTAGGCCGGCGGCGATTGCCATGGCAAGGAAGGCGGTGTTGAGGCTGACCCGCCAGGGCAGGCCGAAGGAGATATTGCTGGCCCCGCAGGTCATGTTGATGCCGAGTTCCTCCCGGATCAGACGAATGGTTTCTAGGGTAGCCAGTGCGGCCCGGTCTTCCGCGCTCACCGGGAGCACGAGTGGATCGATAACGATGTCTTCGAGAGGGATACCATGATCCTGCGCGCGCTCGACGATCTTGCGGGCAACCGCGAGGCGCACCTGGGGATCGTTGGAGATGCCGGTCTCGTCGTTTGCCACGCCGACCACGGCGGCGTTGTGCTTCTTGACGAGGGGCAAGATGGCTTCCAGGCGGTCATCCTCGCCGGTGACCGAGTTGACGAGCGCTTTGCCCTCGTACACGCTCAGGCCTGTCTCCAGCGCTTCGATCACGGACGAGTCGATGGCGAGCGGGACATCCACCACCTCCTGCACCACCCTCACCGCCTCGCGGAGGATATCCGGCTCCACATCGTCGTCGGGAACCCCCGCGTTCACGTCCAGCATGTGGGCGCCCGCCTCGACCTGGAGCTGCGCGTCGCGGCGCACCATGTCCATGTTCATCTCCAGCATCTGCTGGGTAAGCACCTTGCGGCCGGTGGGGTTGATCCGCTCACCGATGACGACAAAGGGGTGGTCCGGCCCGATCGTGACGCGTTTGGAGGCGGATTCGAGGATGGTTTCCACTTACTCGTCCCCTTCCTCTTCCACAAATTTCCGCGCCATGGTTTCTACCGCGCTTACGGCCGCTGCCAGGGAGCCTGACGCTTCCTCCTCGCTCTCGTCCGTCTGGATGCCGAGCAACTGCTTGGCCACCTTGACACATCGACTCGCGTCGGTGGCGAAGCCATCCGCGCCGGACTTCTCCGCGTACTCGGGCGTCACCGGCGCGCCGCCGACCATCACCTTGACCTTGTCCCGCAGTCCCGCGTCCTCGAGCGCCTGCATGTTGACCTTGAACATCGGCATGGTCGTGGTCAGGAAGGCGGAGAAGCCCACGATATCCGGCTGCTCTGCTTCGACCGTCTTGATGATGGTATCGGGGGAGACGTTGACGCCGAGGTCGATGATCTTGAAGCCAGCGCTCTCGAGCATGATATTGCAGAGGTTCTTGCCGATATCGTGCATGTCTCCCTTGACCGTCGCCATGACGTAGGTGCCAACCGTCTCGATGCCTTGGTCGATCATGAGCGGCTTCAAGATGTCCATCGCGCCCTGCATGGCTCGGGCGGCGATCAGCATTTCCGGAACGAAGAATTCGCCGATCTCGAAGCGGCGGCCGACCTCTTCCAGCGCTGGAATCAGCGCCTCCCATAACATCTCGTCGGGCGTGATCCCCAGCTCTAGCCCCTCGTTCGTCAGCTCCTTGACCGGCTGGGCGCGGCCCCACAGCGTGTTGTCGTACAGTCCCTCGATGATTTCTTCTCTGCGGCTCATGGAACCCTCCTACGTTATCTGCATTCGATATTGAACCTGGCGTCAGAGCAGCGTGATGCTCACCGTTCCCGGTTGGAGCCGATACTCCAAGCTGATTCCGTTCTCTTTGAAGGTATTGGCGGTGGCGCGGAAGCGGTCGCCCCGCAACTTGATCCGACTGAAGCGCACCGGCCTCTCTTTGCCGTCGCAGTCGATCTCTTCAATGGTTAGCAGGGGATTGCCTGCCTGAATATTGAGCGTGCGCGCCTCTTCCCAGTTGGCGACACCCGCTCCAAATGTCACCACCGAGCCCTCGATGTAGATGCCCCCGATCTCCTGTATGATCTCGGTCAGCGACTCGTTACGCAGGTCCCGCTCCAGTACGCGCCGGAAACGAGCTGCCTCGAGATAGACGGTCTGCAGCATCATCGGCTCGCCGTTGGCGTACTGCAGTCGCTTGACCAGGATCACCTCGCTTCCTTCCGCAAGGGCGAGTGCCCCGGCCACGGGAGGGCTGGCGGCGATCTCTTCGGCCAGGAGCAGGTCGGCTTCTACCCGATGGCCTAATGAGCGGAGGATTTGGGTGAAACTTTGTAGGATGGGTAGGCGCTGGCGTTCTACGGGACTCGTTACATAGAGGCCCTTCCCCGGCTGGTAGTAGAGCACGTCGTCCATGATCAGCCGTTCTAGCGCACGCTGCACGGTGGCGCGGCTGACCTGGCACTCGCGGGCGAGGTCGTTTTGAGATGGGATGCGATCGCCCGGCTTTATCTGTCCCTCACGGATGCCGCGAAGAATGTGGCTTTCAATCTGCCGGAATATCGGCGTCGAGGAGGCGCGATCGATATCAACTACGTGCATTTGTTATATCGTAATAGTTAGCCAGTGCAACTAGACTAGTCAGGTATAGACAAGACTATACTAACACAGAGTTCGGTACGTTGTCAATGGGGTGTGACTATGCCGGCGATCAGGGCAACCGATTGAAATCGCGGCTGGGGGCGTGCGAGCAGGGCAACCGATTGAAATCGGAGCTAGGGGGCCTGCGGCCAATTGTCCGCCTTCGCGGACAAGGGGGAGGTTGTGCTAGAGGGTGC
>JALZCF010000083.1 GCA_030863245.1 Chloroflexota bacterium | reverse complement strand
ATATTTCTCTGCCTAGCAGCGGGTGTAAGTCGCTACGTTGCTAGGCAGGGCTCCTGACAGGCTTTCGCAGCTTGGGCTTGGTAGGAGAGCTGACCTAGGCTGTTACCTTCACTGACCAATACGTTCCCAAAGTCCAACTCAAGAGGAAGGAGTAACATCGATGTTAACCCTTGCCGAGTCGTCCGTTCGTAGGCGTATCTTCGTTCCTCTGATCCTTATTCTCCTAGCGCTGGCGCTGTCGCCGGTATCACCCGCTTGGGCTGACCACACCCCTGAGCCGACAAGCGTGACCATTGCAGGCAGCATGCAGAGCGAGCTCGGCTGTCCGGGGGATTGGCAGCCAGAATGTACCACGACCTATCTTACCTATGATGAGGCCGATGACGTATGGCAGGAAACCTTCACGATTCCTGCCGGCGATTGGGAGTACAAGGCGGCGCTCAACGATAACTGGGACGAGAATTATGGTGCCAATGCACAACAGAACGGCCCCAACATCCCGCTCTCGCTCGCTGACCAGACCGACGTCAAGTTCTACTACGACCATGATACCCACTGGGTGACGGACAATGTCAACTCCGTCATCGCGACCGTCCCCGGCAGCTTCCAGGATGAGATTGGCTGTCCCGGTGACTGGCAGCCGGACTGCCTGCGCTCCTGGCTGCAGGATCCGGATGGAGACGGGATCTACACCTTCACGACCACTGAGATCCCAGCGGGAACCTATGAGGCAAAGGTCGCTATCAACGAGAGCTGGGACGAGAACTACGGGGCGGGGGGAGAGCCGAATGGCCCCAATATCCCCTTCACCGTTCCGGAAGATGGCGACGCGATTTACTTCGAGTATGATCCGGTCAGCCATATCTTGACCATCGAGACTGGCGCTCCCACGGGCAATCTCGCGACGGCCACGGCGCATTGGGTCTCGGAAGACACCATCGCCTGGAATGTGCCGGGGGGTTCGGAGCACCGCTACTTCCTCCACTACGATTCAGAAGGGAACCTGTCGATCGAGTCGGGGGGTATCGTCGGTGGCCAGCAGTGGGAGCTTACCTACGATCCCACAGGCCTCGCGCCCGAGATCGTCGAGGAGTTTCCGCACCTCGCCGACTACTTTGCCCTGGAGCTGCCGCCGGAGGCGCTCTCGATGGTGCCTACCCTTCTTAAGGGGCAGGTCGCGGTTTCCGCGGTCGACGATGATGGTGACCTGGTGGATGCCACGAGCCTACAGATCCCTGGCGTGTTAGATGATCTCTATACCTACAACGGTGAGTTGGGGATCATCTGGGATGGGGAGACGCCCACGCTCAGGGTCTGGGCGCCCACTGCGAAAGAGGTGGCTTTCCTTCTCTTCGACACTGCGGACCCGGAAGCGGAGCCCGAGCGGTATGAAATGGAGTACGATCCAGCCACCGGTGTGTGGAGCGTAACAGGAACCCCCAAGTGGGATCGCAAGTTCTACCTGTACGAGGTGACGGTGTTCGTGCGCCAGACCCAACAGGTGGAGGTGAACCAGGTCACCGATCCCTACTCCCACAGCCTTTCCATCGACAGCCGCCGTAGCCAGATCGTCGATCTGTCCGACGACGACCTCAAGCCTGCCGGTTGGGACTCACTAGACAAACCGGCACTGGAGTCCTTCGAGGACATCGTCATCTACGAGCTGCACATCCGGGACTTCAGTGTGAACGATCCGTCGGTCTCCCCAGAGAACAAGGGCAAGTTCACGGCCTTTACCGAGACAGAGTCCCATGGAATGCAGCACCTCCGTGAGATCGCCGCGGCAGGGCTAACACACCTGCACATGTTGCCGCTCTTTGACATCGCGACCATCCCCGAGGACCCGGCCGATCGCGAGGACATCTCCTGGGACGTGTTGGACGACTACCCGCCCGACTCGCCAGAGCAGCAGGCACTGATCGGCGAGATACGGGATCAAGATGCCTTTAACTGGGGCTACGATCCCTACCACTACACAGTACCCGAGGGTAGCTACTCGACTGACCCGAACGGCGTGCAGCGGATCATCGAGTTCCGGCAGATGGTGCAGGCGCTGAACCAGAACAACCTGCGGCTCGTGATGGATGTGGTATACAACCACACCCACGCTGCTGGCCAGGCCGAAAGGTCGGTCCTGGACCGGATCGTGCCTGGATACTACCACCGCCTCGACGCCTTCGGCACGGTGACGATGAGCACCTGCTGCCCGAACACGGCGACGGAGCACAACATGATGGAGAAGTTGATGATCGACTCGCTCGTCACGTGGGCTACCGCCTACAAGGTGGACGGCTTCCGCTTCGACCTGATGGGCCATCATATGAAGGAGAACATGCTTAACGTCCGCGCTGCCCTCAACTCGTTGACGGTGCCTGATGATGGCGTGGAGGGTTCCAAGATCTACGTGTACGGCGAGGGTTGGGACTTCGGCGAGGTAGCCAACAATGCCCGCGGCATCAACGCAACACAGCTGAACATGGCCGGGACGGGGATCGGTACCTTCAACGACCGGCTGCGCGATGCGGTACGCGGTGGTGGACCGTTCAGCGATCCACAATTGCAGGGCTTTATCACGGGGCTCTACTATGACCCGAATGCCACGGAGCCGGGCACGACGCAGGAACAGTTGGAAAAGCTCTTGCTCTACCAGGATCAGATCCGTGTCGGGCTCGCCGGTAACCTGGCCGACTATACCTTCGTTAGCCGCACGGGTGAGGTCGTGAGCGGGGCCGAGGTACCTTATGGCGACTTCCCTGCAGGCTACACAGAGGACCCTCAGGAAAACATCATCTACATCTCGGCCCACGACAATCAGACGCTCTTCGATGCGATCCAACTGAAGATGCCCGTGGATGCCCCGATGGACGAGCGTGTGCGAGTACAGAATGTGGGGCTAAGCGTCGTGGCCCTCGGGCAGGGCGTGTCGTTCTACCACGCGGGCAGCGACATGCTTCGCTCGAAGTCGATGGACAACGATAGCTACAACTCCGGTGACTGGTTCAACAAGCTCGACTTCACCTACCAACACAACAACTGGGGTGTCGGGCTGCCTCCCGCCTGGGTGGAGAGCAACGAGCAGCAATGGCCCATCATGGCGCCGCTGCTGGCTAACCCCGCCCTGCAGCCACAGCCGGAAGATATCCTCAAGACGGTGGTTCACTTCCGCGAGATGCTGGAGATCAGCAAGAGCTCCGAACTGTTCCAACTGGAGACGGCGCCAGATGTTCAGCAGATGGTCAATTTCCACAACACTGGGCCAGACCAAATTCCGGGCCTGATCGTGATGAGCATCTCCGACGAGGGCGAGGTGGACATTGACGAGACCTACGAGCTCATCGCCGTCCTCTTCAATGCGAATGACGAGGCGCAAAGCTTCTTCGCTGGGGCATTCGAGGGCCGCGATCTGGTTCTCCACCCGATCCAACAAGCCTCCAACGATCCGGTGGTTCAAGACTCTACCTTCGACCCCGCAAGCGCCACCTTCACCGTCCCGGCCCGTACCACGGCTGTCTTCGTCGAGGCCGAAGAACCGACGGCAATCACGCTGGGCGAGCTAGAGAGCGCGCAGACCGTGCCCCTTCTGTGGCCCTCGCTGTTCCTCCTCACTGCGGCAACACTCGGTTTGTTCGCTCTGAAGGGGGCTCGTCGACGGAGCTAGGAATCAGGGCCCCGGCGTCTCATGCCAGGGGATTCCAACGGAAACACGACACGAGAGCCCCTGGCGAGAGTGCCAGGGGCTTTTCCTTGTCGCGCTCTAGGCCCAATGCCCTAGACGCTTGTCTCAGCTAGTCTCATCACTGTGGTGCGGGTGTAGAGTAGAGCTGTGATACCACAAGGTAACGGGAACGTGACATCGTGCAAGTGCGCCACCATGATTCATCTCTTGACCGCTGTTATCATATATGATAATATAATCATTACCGATAATAATGAGCCCAAGCAGGAAGTCAGGAATGGCCACGAGCAAATTGGATCTGTTGCTTCACCCGGTTCGGCTGCGCATCCTGCAATCGTTGATCGGCCAGCAACTCACCACCCAGCAGATCGCCGAGCTGCTCCCGGATGTAGCGCAGGCGACGCTGTACCGCCAGCTGAATAGATTGGTGGACGCAGGCTTGATCCAAGTGGTGGAGGAGAACCCCGTGCGCGGTGCGGTCGAGAAGGTGTACGCGCTGCATGAGGACGCTTCGACGCTGACACGCGAGGAGCTGGCGCAGGCTAGCCGCGACGAGCATTTGCGATACTTTACAGTCTTTCTGATGACCTTGCTGGGGGATTTCGCGCGTTACCTCGAGCGTGATGATTGGGATTTCGAGGCGGATGGGGTTGGATACCGCCAAGTCGCACTCTACCTGAGTGATGAGGAACTGCTGCAGCTCACTTCTGAGATGAACCATCTGGTGCGACAGGCAGCTCATAACCGACCCAACCCTGAACGTCGCCGCCGTCTGCTATCAACTATCTTGATTCCTCAAGAGGAAGCGAAATAAGGAGAAAATCATGTTCAATTGGATGCTGATCTTGATATTGGTCGCCGTTTCTGTACCCGGCATTCTCGTGGCAGCGCCCGGCCTGATCGAATCGCAAATGAAGACTATGCTGGCGAAGCTGCCAGCGGACAAGGAGTTGCCCTCCAAAGCAACTCTCACCATGTTAACGGTGGTACAGAGTCTCGTCATTGTGACAGTGCTGGCGGCAGTGGGCAGCGTGCTGGCACCGCGTGTCGGGTTGGCTGCTCCATTCTTCGAGGGACTTGTATCCGGACAGGGAGCGGTTGATGCCCTGATGGCGCAACTGGGGCCCGCGCTCATAGTCGGCGTGGGAGGGGCACTACTGTTCATCGCCGCCTACTACCTCTTCTTCCGTCCCCGTCTGGATGAGCAGACCGTGCAGGCGATGGAAGGCGTTCGGATGCAACTGGGCCCTTGGAGCCGCGTGCTATACGGAGGTATTGTCGAGGAGGTCATTAGCCGTTGGGGTGTGATGACACTGTTCGTGTGGTTGGGCTCACTCCTGGTGGGGGAGGCGCCGGATATGGTGGTATGGAGTGCCATCGTGCTCTCCGGCGTCCTCTTCGGGCTGGGGCACCTGCCGGCTTACCTGGGTGCTGGCTGCCGGAAGACACCTCTCTTCCTTGCTGCGACGATCAAACTGAACCTGTGGGCCTCCCTCATCTTCGGCTGGCTCTTCTGGCAAGTCGGCCTGCTCGCCGCCATGCTGGCGCACATGCTCTTCCACCTGCTCTGGCTCCCCTTCGATCTCCGCTTCGCCCGTCATCCGGAGCCGCTACCAGCCTCCTGATTAACAGGAGACAGGTGGGGTGCAATGACCACTGTCTGAAAGATGCCGACCAAATCTCGCGCAAGCGGTGAAGGCCTGGTGGTTGACCTGGCGGGTCCCGCGCGGGTACTCATGCAGACTCGCTCCACCGATGCCTTCATCGCTTCGCTCACTCTGAGCCTTAGTACTCCGCTTCAACGATTTCCTTTGCCCGCGCGAGATACGTTTCGATCCGCCGTTGGTACCATGGGATCAAGACAGGTTGGAGAAGGCGGAAGAAGAGCGCCTTCGATACGTCTATATCGAGCCGGTAGGTGAACCTTGTCCCGCCGTCTGTCGGTTCAAAGTAGCGGTAAGCCGTAACGGGCGTTGGGCCTGACAACGTTCTTGAAATGACCCTGGCATGCGGCTCGTACTCGCTGATCTCTGTTAGCGTCTCAAGCTGTTGGCCCAACACGGAAGCGACCTCAAGCGCGCGTGAGCCAACGCCGATGGGAGGCGGGGATTGATACGCCATCGTTCGAACATCTGACCGCCAGCGGGGATCGTTCTCATAATTGGCGAGAAACTCAAACACGACCTCTGGCGGTTTCTGGATGACCACCGACTGCTGGAAAGTAGGCATGATGCCTCCTTACCTGAGCTTGCTCTAGCCGATACTATACGGGCACAATCAAACTAGTCAACCCTCCCTCACAGGGCACCTTTTCTGCCTCGTTCTGGACACATTTGATTTCGGCGTCTAAGGAATCCGTGGGTCGCCTTCTGTGAGCGCGCCCGAGGCCTACCGACGAGGGATGAGATATCATAGGTGAGTGGTATGAAGCTGCAAAAGGATAGCATAAGTCGAGAGCTCGCGATGCGAGCCAAGGGTGAGGTGCCGGTCAACCACCCATTGACCGGCACCTGAGCATGACAACGTAGGCGGTCGTCTCAAGTGGTTTGCGGTTGAGCAGCGATAGCCTGAGCCAGTACCTCCCCGATGTCCACTACGCGGAAGCCACCCGGCTCAAAGGCGTGATCAAAGGTCGCTATCCAGCTGGGCGCGCCGAAGAAGCCGATCACATGGGCTGTCTCTTCGCCTATATTGCGCAAATCGTGTGGCGCCATTGTCGGCACCACGGCTATCTGCCTCGTGGAAAATTGGCCGGCTTCTTCGCCGACTGTCACTTCGACGGTGCCGTCGAGAATCAGAAGCACTTCTTCCACGCTGTCGGTGTGTCGTCCCAAGCGGTCGCCTGGGTCTAACTCGATATAGACAAGGGCTGAGTTTTCCGTGCCCAACGGACCGCCGAGCGGAAAGGTGGAGCGATTATGCATGGCAGGCTCGTCCTGGCCCCATAGTTCGGTTAGTTGCAGATCATTCAGGTCTACCGTAATCATGATTCTCTCCTTGTTTGATAATCATCTCGTAGCGCCGCTCATGTGGCATGTATGTGGGGTTGACACAAACGGAGCGGGATGTGGTTCTAGTGAATGGTTGGAAGCGGATTCAAGTAAACCTCCTTCCTGCGATTTGAGCTGACCACCGAACTGGGGGTAGCGTAAGGCTGTTGTGTTGCTATGCTCTATCTGCTGAGTTGATATTCCTAGTATGGGGATCGGCTGTCCCCTCCTCGTCCCCTCACTCGTCCCCTGAGCAGTGCCTCTCCACGTTTACTCAGACACGAGGGGAACCGT
>JALZCF010000062.1 GCA_030863245.1 Chloroflexota bacterium | reverse complement strand
GCCAGAGAGTGTCATCGAGCCGTAGGTACGGCCGTGGAAGGAGCCGATGAAGGCGACCGCCTTCGGGCGGCCGGTGTGCTTGCGTGCCAGCTTCAGCGCCGCCTCGATACTCTCCGTACCAGAATTGGTGAAAAAAACCTTCTTTGGAAAATCGCCCGGCGTGATGCGCGCCAACTCCTCTGCCAACCCCACCTGCACGCGGTAGTAGAAGTCGGTCCCCGCCATGTGCAGGAACTGGTCCACCTGCTCCTTGATCGCTGCATTGACGCGCGGGTTGGCGTGCCCGACGTTAGTCACCGCGACACCGCAGGTCAGATCCAGGAACTTGTTGTCGTCCAGATCCCAGACCCACGCACCCTCGCCCCGTTTGATTGAGAAGGGATAGCTGCGCGTGTAGGAGGGGGAGACCACCCGCGCGTCTCGCTCCAATAAAGCGCGGGTCTCTGGGCCGGGAAGTTCCGTCTTGATCTCCGGCATGGGTTTCTCTATCACCACATCCACTTCACTGCTCCTTTGCTACTGAACGTCGAAACGTTCGCGTTCGACGCTGAACGTGATCTTCTATTGTACTATTGTACTTATGTCGTATCTTACGCGAGCGCTAACTTCCTGGCGAGCCACTCCAATGCTTGTGTCAGGGGCCGCAGGCGGACGCGGTTGTGCTCGACAACGGCTGCGGCCAGGATGCCGATAGCGACCCCGCCTACGATATCGAAGGGGTAGTGCACGCCGACCCAGATGCGGCTCCAACCCATCAGCGCCGCGAGCAGGACAGCCCCCCTGCCGAGCCAACTGCCGCGCTGGCGTAGCCAGAGTGCCCAGGCGAGGCTCCACACTGCAGCCGCCGAGTTGCTTGGAAAAGAACTGTCACTCGGATAGTAGAAAAGTAGGTTGACCTCGTTGTAGGTGAAGGGGCGGGGCCGAAACCAGACGAGGTTGGAAAGCTTCACGATCAGGTTCGCCAGCAACAGCGCCAGGATGGCGTGGATCACCACCCGCCGCCACCGCTCGTTGCCACTGAACCATCCAACTACCAACATCGCGACCACCGCGGTGGGCACGATGTAGTCATTCGCAAAGAAACGAAAGAGCTCATCAACTCCTGTCCAGCGACCGGCAAGCCCGTTGATGAGGCGAAACAGGAACAGGTCCATCAGAAGAGGGCGGTGTCACATGTTTATGTGTCAGGTGTCAGGTTTTCATGACGCCTGAGCACTTGATACCTGTTCCCGATCCTTGATACCTCGTATCACAAGGTGCAATATGCGAGTGATCCAGACGGCTAGTGCCGTGCCACCCCCGAAGAGAAGGATGAGTTCCAGACCGGCTGGGCCGGGGACGAAGATCAGCTCGTAGAAGCGGAAATAGAACCACGCCATCGCGCCCGCTGACAGGAGCAGGCCCAGCCATGGTGCAAGAGATGCAGGCAGCCAACGTAGGTCCTCTCGTCCCCATCGCACCGCCACCACCTGCAGAAGACCCACCATTCCCACCACCACCGCCACAAAGTAGCCTAGCGCCAACTCCGGCGACAACCACAAGATAATGGACTCGTTTCCCATATGAGCGAGTGTATCCGGGAAGGGGGAAAGGGCCAAATGGGGTTCCCTATTCCTTCAACCACCGCGCAGCATCCAACGTATTCCGCAATAGCATGACGCTGGTGACAGGGCCGGTGCCGCCGGGGACGGGGGTGATGGCGCCGGCCGCCTCTGCGACCTCGTCGAAGGCGACGTCGCCCACCAGCTTGCCGTCGACGAAGTTGATGCCGAAATCGAGGACTGTCGCGCCCGGCTTGACGAAGTCGCGCGTGACGAGGCCCGCGCGCCCCACTGCGGCGCAGAGGATATCCGCCTCGCGGCAGAGCGCGGGCAGATCCTGCGTGCGGCTGTGCGCAATGGAGATCGTGGCGTGGCGATGGAGCAGCAGCAGCGCCATCGGTTTGCCGAGGATATCGCTGCGCCCGATGATAACCGCGCGCCTCCCTTTGATGGGAATCTCGTAATGCTCGAGGAGTGCCAGTCCGCCCAGTGGGGTGGAGGCGATGTGGTAGCGGCCCCGCTGCTGCTGGAGTAGCCCAGCAC
>JALZCF010000036.1 GCA_030863245.1 Chloroflexota bacterium | reverse complement strand
GTTTACCGTTGAGGAGGCAAGCCGGTTCACCTCGAAGGAAACCACCAGATGCAGAAGTCCTATTTTGCTAGCCCATTGATCGTGCTCGTGCTGACCTCTCTGTATTGCAGTAAACGATGTGGCATTGGTACGTCATCAGGCGTTAGCAACTGAAGAGCACTTGATGGACCACGAACTTCCCTTCTTCTCGGTCGTCGTCACTACCTACAACCGCCTGCAACAACTCGCCATCAGCCTCAGTGCATTGGCACGGCAGGCGTATCCATCCAACTGCTATGAAGTGATCGTTGTGGATGATGGCAGCGTGCACACCCCGCAAGCGTTGGTAGCAACCTATCAGGAGCGACTCGACCTCACATTACTGATCCAGGATAACCAGGGGCCGGCGGCGGCCCGCAACCGAGGCGCACAACGGGCAAGGGGTACATTTCTCGCCTTTACCGACGATGACTGCGCACCCGCCCCCACTTGGTTGCAAACTTTGGCGGTGTCCCTCAATGGTTCATTGGACTGTGCCGTCGGTGGGCGCACCGTCAACCTGCTGACCAACAATCTTTTCGCAGTTGCTAGCCAGCATCTGCTCACCTATCTGTACAGCTACTATAACACAGACCCTAGCTGCGCCCGTTTTTTTGCTTCTAACAACCTTGCCCTGCGCGCCACCGATTTTCACGAAGTAGGTGGCTTCGACAGTAGCTTCCCCCGCGCTGCTGGAGAAGATCGCGACTTCTGTGCACGGTGGTTGAGCCGCGGCTACCGGCTAATCTACGTGCCGGAAGCAGTCGTGCGCCACTATCACACGCTCACTCCCCGCCGCTTCTGGCAACAGCACGTCAACTACGGGCGCGGTGCGTACCACTTCCACCGGCTGCGTGCTTGCCGAGAGGAGAGTCAGCTCCAGTTGGAACCCCTATCGTTTTACCTCGGCCTGTTGTGTGCTCCATTCACTACTATGCGGACCACGCGGGCAGCCAAAGTGGCTGGGCTGTTACTGAGCGCTCAGGTCGCTACCAGCGTAGGTTTCTGGCAGGAACGACTCGTCCAACAGGAGCGGCGCGATGGATGAGGTAAAACTGTCGATCATTATGACCACCTACAACGCCCGCTCGGTGGTGGAACACTCTCTCGCCTCCCTAGAAGCCCAGACAATTCGGAAGGCGCTGGAGGTGATCGTGGTTGATAGTTCCACCGACGGTACGGCGGAGCTTGTGGCCGAGCGCTTCCCGGCAGTTCAGCTTTATCGCTTCACCCAGCGCAAGTATTGCGGCGATGCCCGCAACGTCGGCATTGCCCATGCCCGGAGCAACCTGATCGCATTCCTTGACGCAGATTGTATCGCTGACCCCACCTGGGCAGCGGAAATTATCGCGGCGCACCACCAGGCTCCCCATCCTCTGATCGGCGGAACCGTTGATAACGCCAATCCCCAACACACCGTTGGTTGGGCGCACTACTTCTGTGAGTTCAGTGCCTGGATGCCCGGATCGCCCCAGCAGGAGGTCGAGGAGGTGCCTGGCTGTGCGCTCTCGCTCAAGCGCTGGGCCTTCGAGCGATACGGCCCGTTCCTCATGGGGCGCTACTGCTCCGATTCAGCTTTGCACTGGAAGATGGCCCGCGATGGTCACCAACCTCTCCTGGCTCCCTCCATCCGCATCGCCCATACAAATATCGAGGGATTGCGAGCCTTCCTGGCCCACGAGGTGCAACATGGCAGACACTTCGGCACCGTGCGCTGTCAGGAGCAGAACTTTTCCCTCTTGAAGAAAGGGCTGTACGCACTGCTCTCACCCCTGTTGCCCGTGCTACTGTTCTGGCGCTCCGCCCGTCGGATCGTAAGAAAACATATCTACCGCCAGCAGTTTTGGCGTGTAGCTCCCCTCGTTCTGCTGGGACAAAGTGCGTGGGCCTATGGCGAGTTTCTTGGCTATGTGGCGAGTCTACGGGGTGGCACTATTGCAACAGACGATCACACAACGGCTACGATAGAGGAGAGGCGCAGTTCGCCATGAGAGCCATTCGGGTAGGGCTGATCGGCTGTGGGCGGATTGCTCAACTCAAACACCTGCCGATCCTTGCCGCTCTGCCAAACGCGCAACTCGTGGCGCTGGCCGAGCATGACGCGGCACGACGGGCGCAAGCGAGGGAGCAAGTGCCCCAGGCGCACGCTTTCGCGAGCTACCAGGAATTGTTGTACCACTCGGACGTGGAAGCTGTCGTCATCTGCCTGCCCTCTAGCCTGCACGCCGAGGCGGCCATTGCCGCCCTTGAAGCGCACAAGCACGTCTACCTGGAAAAACCAATCGCCACCGACTTGGCCGATGCTGCGGCGGTGGTGGCAGCGTGGCGAGAGGCACAAACCATCGGCATGATCGGCTTCAACTTCCGCTTCGACGCGCGCTATCAGAAGATGCGACAACAGGTGTGCACTGGCGCTGTAGGCGAACTACTAGCCGTGCGCTCCCTATATTCAACCGCAGCCCGTACTCTGCCCATATGGAAAGAACGGCGCAGTAGCGGCGGGGGGGTGCTGCTCGATCTGGCCTCCCACCATATTGACCTCGTACGCTACGTCTTAGACACCGAGATCGAGCTGGTGTGGGCGGACATCATCTCCCGGCGCAGCGAAGAGGACAATGCAACTCTGTACCTGCAGCTTCGTTCCGGACTGTTAGTGCAGTCCTTCTTCTCGATGGGATCGGTCGACGCCCATCAGTTCGAAGTCTATGGACAGGAGGGCAGGCTTATGGTGGACCGTCTGCATGCGCCGGACGTAGAGCTTTTGCGTCCATCCTTGAAGCATCTGCGGCTCAAGCGGCTGGGCGTCTTCCTGCGCCGTCTTCTCTATACACCCAACTACAATCAGCCATTCCAGGCAGCACTGCATACCTTTGTGGAAGCGGTACGAACTGGCGAGTCCGTTGCCCCCAACCTCCTGGACGGGTGCCGCAGCTTGGCAGTCGTTGCAGCGGCGGAGGAATCGGCACGAACCTACGAGGCGGTTGCGCTCAGCGAGTCTGGTGCACTTTCTTCCCTTGAAGCGGTACAATGAAAATTCTGCTTCTTCATGACAAGGGCACGGCGACTGGCGGCGCGGAGCTACAGATGCTGGCCCTGCGCCGCCGACTACGCGAGCGCGGTCACGATGCCCGTCTCCTCGCCAGCCGTGCGACGCCTGTGCCAGGTAGCCACCTTTTGGCAGATTACAATTGCTTCGGCACGAACAGCCGCTTGCAGGTACTCTCCCAGACTGCCAACCCCTCCGCCTACTGGACGCTGCGCCGGGTGATGCGCGCGTTTCGGCCCGATGTGGTCCACGTGCGACTCTTTCTGTGGCAACTGTCGCCGCTGATCTTGCCGCTCCTGGCAGATGTGCCCTGCCTCTACCAGACAGCAATGTACAAGGCGATCTGCCCTGTGGGTACGAAAACCCTGCCGGACGGACGCCCGTGCCAGGACGCGGCAGGGCTTGCCTGCTGGCGCAACCGTTGCCTGACGCCCCAATCCTGGAGCGTGCTGATGCTTCAGCGCAGGCTCTGGCAGCGCTGGCACAACGTCTTCGACGTGACGGTTGCCCTGAGTGAAACCATGAAGAGTATGCTGGAGGCATGGGGTGTTGCGCCGGTAGAAGTTATATACAACGGTGTACCCGAACGACCCATGCGTACCCCGCTCGCCGGGCCACCAACCCTTGGCTATGCTGGGCGGCTGGTAGCGGAAAAAGGTGTGGACATCCTTCTACAGGCGCTGGCCCAGGTTGTGCGGCAGCAGCCCACAACTCAGCTGTTGCTTGCCGGGCAGGGGCGGGAGCAGCCGCAGCTCCAGTGGTTGGCCGAGCAGCTAGGGATCGCTGATCGGGTCCATTGGTTGGGGCATTTACCCCGTGAGACGTTGGAGCAGCATTTTGACACGGTGTGGGTTCAGGTAGTGCCCTCACGCTGGGCGGAACCTTTTGGCAACGTCTCCGCGGAAGCAATGATGCGGGGCACGGCGGTGGTGGCGAGTGTCGTGGGTGGCCAGACCGAGATCGTGTGTGACGGGGAGACGGGCTTGCTGGTACCGCCTGGCGATGCGGACGCGCTCGCTGGGGCACTGCTGTCCGTGCTAAGCCGACGGGACGTGGCTGAACGTATGGGGCAGGCTGGTCGGGCGCGGGCGTTGGCCTGTTTTAGCGAGGTGCGGTGCGTAGATCAGTTTGAATCGCTTTACCAACAGCTTATCCGCTGTTCCCATCCGAAATCTATGCAAAGATTCTCGCACGGATTCAATCCCCGCTACTGAGGAGTGAAAATGGAGAATTTGAGACCTGGCAGCCTCCTCGCCTCATTCAAGAGGTCATCATCGTTAGTAAGGCTTTTCATAGTTGGTGCCATCGTCTGGTCCCTTTTTGCTTGGCTCATCATGCCGCAGATTATAAGTGCCGCCTATTCCGGCAGGCCAGTTCCGCTGCTTAGTGAGATAATGACGGGCGCCGGCGCACATCCTATATCTGCCTTTCTCGCACGATGGAACGACGTAGGATTTACAACGCTGGTACTCTGGGGCTTCCTTGGCGTGGTCGTTTTACCACGGAGCAGAACAACCTTTGCCCACTCCATCGTCGGCGTCGCAACGGCCGGTACACTGGGAGCCATTCGTCTCTACGTTTGTCTGCTGCTCATTCCCTTCGCACTATCTAGCTCCCTCTTCGAGGTCACTACCCGCCCGGGGGCCAGGCGGCTCTCAATGGGTATAATGGATCTCTTCTATGCTCTCCCCGGCTTCGAATGGTTGGTTACCAATCCCAGCGGCTCGGAGCTTTTTCGAGCCGTCACCGTCGGCCTCCTCCTCCTAGCAGCCATCGGCTGGAAGACGCGCTGGACGGTTCCACTTGCGGCACTGTTGTACCTGGCGCTCGTTGGTGTCGAGCGCAGCTACACCTGGTTCAACCACGCCGGGCTTGTTCCTTTCTACGTGCTGCTGGTGCTCAGCTTTACGCGCTGTGGGGACGGGTGGTCGTTGGACCGCTGGCTCCGCAAACGGCGCGGCCAGCCTGTACTCCCGGCGGATAAGCCCCACCCCCACTACGCCTGGGGTCGTTACGCGGTCTGGCTCGTGATTGTCTTGCCATACGCGGCGGCTGGGTTGAGCAAGCTGCGCAACGGGGGATGGATGTGGTGGGACAGTACCAACTTTCAGGCGATCATGTTCAACCACCTTTTCCGCCCGGAAGTGCTATTGCCTCCCTGGGTCACCGAAATGGTGCGGCTACCGCCCTGGATCTTTGCAGGGCTTGGACTGTTGACGGTATTGACCGAACTGGGGATGGTGCTTCTCCTCTTCTCCCGCCGGGCACGCCTTATTCTCCCTTTGCTGACGGTGGCGATGCATCTGGGCATCGCTGTGCTTCTGACGATCCACTTCTGGGATCTGATCCTGCTCCAGGCGCTTTTCTATAACTGGGGAGCCATCGCGCGCCGCATTCGAGGCAATGGGGGCAACTGGACGATCCCTTCGCCCGCCCAGCTTCGGAACGTGAGCCACTTCCCCGAGCAGAGGCTCCGTGCACCTTTGGCCATCTTCCTCCTGGTTGCGTTATTTCTCACCGGTTGGATGCTACGTCTGGAGGTATATCCTTTGACTGCTATGCAAATGTTTTCTGGCTACGACGGATCCGGCGTCATCCGCTACGTGCATCCCTACCAGACCGACCTCATAGGGCAGACCAGCATCGCACCTTTACGGGACATGGGAGTTTCCGGGCGCGGCTACAGGCGCCTGCTACAGGAAGGGTTCGTGGATGCGGATAGCAAGCAGCAGCTTACGAGTACGTTGCACGAGGTAGGTGAGCAGTGGAATGGAAAGGTCCACCGCGAGGAGCAGATCACCCAACTGGAGGTCGTCCTCTACGAGTGGGACTTCGTCAACGACCGGGGAAATCCCGATTTAGGGCACGCGGTAGATCACCTCTACGTACCCCTGTCTGTGCAAGAACAGGTTAACACAAATCTCTTCTATAACTCGGGCGAGGAGCGTTAATCGAACCGGCTAGGTCACCTGTTTTCGGAACGGTTTATCTGTTCCGTAGCGCCTTGTGTTACACTCTCTTTGCGTTCTGCAACTAATGTCTCGCGACCATCATCCTCCTCCTTCTCTCGCGCTCGTCATGTCCGTCTGGGACGAAGAGGAATTTCTCGAGGCTAACCTGACATATCATCACGCGCTGGAGGTCTCCCGTGCCTACGTCTTCCTCGACCGCTGCACCGATGCCTCGCCGGAGATTGGCCGCTCCTTCCCCTGGGTTCGCGCCATTGAGCGCGACCGGCGCCCTGAAGAAGCGTACATGTCGGGGTATCAACTCCACTGCCTCACTGCCGCCCTGGAGATGACTCGTGCGGAAGGATACGAATGGTTGATGCACATGGATGCGAACGAGTTTGCCTGCGGTGATGGCCGCCCCGCGTGGCTACACCTCGCACGCCGCCTGTTGCGTCTGAGAAGCGCCTTGCTGCCGAAACATGCTCCTTTCTGGCGACTCCACTACTACCAACTGCGTGGCATTCTGAACCGGTCCATGCTTGACTCCTCTACCAGCGAGATCAGGCACCTGGAGGACCGCATCGGCCATTGGTACGGCACGAGTATTGTCCGCACCTCCGCCGGTGGGCGCCCCGTCAGCATCCGCCGCTGGTGCTCTACCCCGGAAGGAGTAATCCTTCCGACGGAAGAGCGCGGGTTTCACTACCACTTTACCGTCGTGGACGACGCGCATTGGCTAAAAAAGCACCG
>JALZCF010000018.1 GCA_030863245.1 Chloroflexota bacterium | reverse complement strand
CACCAGCGCGAGGTGCGCCAGCGGCGCGAGATCGCCGGAGGCACCGAGCGAGCCCTGCTGCGGGATGCATGGGTAGACGCCACGATACAGCAGCTCCAGAAGCGCTTCTAGCACTTCCACACGAATGCCTGAAAAGCCTCTAGCGAGTTGGTTGGCACGGATGAGGACGATGGCGCGCGTCTCGTCCAGTGCGAACTCCCGTCCGACCCCTACCGCGTGGCTGAGTACGAGATTTCGCTGCAACTGCTCTAACCCCTCGCGCGCGATCACTCTGTCCTTGAACGCACCAAATCCTGTCGTCACCCCGTATACAACACGCCCTTCCTCTACCAGACGCTCGACCGCATCGCGGCTCTGCTGCACTCTCAATCTAGCTTCATCACTTAGCCGCACCCTGACCTCGCCAGGTTGGCTGCGTGCCACCCGCACGACATCCCGTATACGTAAACTCTCGCCGTCGAGAAGTAACTCTTCCATTGATTACGATGCCAGCACTTTCTGAATAACCTCCAACGCTTCCGCCACCAGCCCCTCGTCTGCCTGGGTTCCCATGTGACCGATACGAAAGACCTTGCCGTAGAGCTTGCCCCACGAGCCACCAACGACGAGGCCACGCTCGCGCAGGGCGCCATCAAACGCCTCCCACGTCCATCCTGCAGGTACCAAAGCCGCTGTCACAGTCGGAGCCGCGACCGCACTCGGGCTCGGGTAAAGGCGAATGCCTTGTTCATCCAGGCCCTGCCGCGTTTGCGCCGTGACCCGCGCGTGGCGAGCGTAAACATTTTCGAGCCCTTCTTCTAGCACCATCGCACACGCCTCATTGAGCGCGGCGACGCTCGCCCAGGCAGGGGTATAGGGAAACGAACCGGGATCGCCCACATCACGCCACGGTTGGAGCGCGTCATAGCCTTGATAGCCGACGTGCGCCACTCGTTCCCATGCACGCTCGCTGACCGAGACCATGGCCAGTTCCGGTGGGGCGCTCAACGCCTTCTGCGTCCCAAAGAGTGCAAGGTCGATCCCCGACGCGTCCACTTCCACCGGACAGCCGGCCAGGCTAGCGACAGCATCCACATAGAAAAGCGTCTCATCGCCCAACTCCTCACGAATCACCCTGCCAAGCTCTTTCACCGGGTTCAACGTACCACTTGGCGTCTCGCAATGGACGGCGGTGACAAGTGTAGGACGCACCTCTCTCAACACACGACGCACGCGCTCCCAATCGTGGATGGTCTCGTCGTACTCGAAGCCCACGGTCGTCACCTCCGCCCCCAACCCCGACGCCATGTCGCCGATCCCATAACCAAAAAGGCCTGTGGCAACCGCGACAACGGGATCACCTGGACGGATCACACTATTGAGTGCGCCCCATAGGGCCAGCATTCCCTCGCCCGTCATGATCACGACCCGATTGGTCGTCCCTGCGATCGTCTGTAGCCGAGCTTCTGTTGCAAGATAAAGCTCCGCAAACTCCGGTTCCATGTCACCCGAGCCATAATCCTCCAGGTAGACACGACGCACGCGCTCCGGTACCGACGCAGGCCCGGGTACGAGCGGAATCCGATAGCTCTTCATGCCGTCCTCCTCAACAGTCGCTACGGACAGTTCCGAGTAAGAGCAAATTATAGCCCGACTGACCAAAGATCGCAGATTGCACCCTGCGTGTGTTTCGCCAAATCCCTGTTGAAAAAGTGACGATCTATTGCAACCTTAGTCGCACGATTTACGTATAGACCGTTGCCCTGGGATATCCAATTATGCTAGAATATAGCAACCAGATGAGCAGGGGTGGATGAGGAGGTATCATGTTTGGGATCTGGGAACAGATCTATCTCGGTCTGTTTGTCTTCGGCACGGGGTTCCTGCTGCTTCAAGTATTCTTGGGCCAGTTTGGCGATGCGGACCTTGACAGCGACTTCGACGCCGATCTCGATGTCGACACCGATTTCGATGTCGACGGCGACTTCGACGCGGATCTAGACACCGAGAGCGGCTCTCATGCTGGTCTTGACGTCTCCTTCCTCACACCCTTGATCATTGCCCCAATGTTGGCCGGAGTAGGGGCTGTGGGACTCTTTGTCGCCCTGTTCCTGAACTCGAGTGTGTTGCTTCACCTGCCACTTGCGTTGTTGGGTGGTTTCGCATTGGGGTACGCCATCTTCTTCGTGCTCGCAAAGGTGATCGCACCCATGCAGGGCTCCAGCGAGGTACGAGTCGGCGAGTTGTGGGGAACGGTCGCTGAGGTCATAACCCCCATCCCCGAGAATCGCCTCGGCGAGATTCGGTTTGTTGCGAGAGGTTCCTACATCTCGGCGCCCGCTCGCAGTGTGACGGGTGAGTTGATCCCGCGAGGGCAGATGGTCATGATCGAGAAAGTCGAGAATTCCGTCGCCTTCGTCCGTCCAACACAGTAGGGTTAAGGTTAAGGCCAAGGTGAAGAACGAATCGGGATCCGTCCTTTCACCTTGACCTCAACCTCAACCTTAATTTTATTCCCCCGTTGAAAGGAGTTTATGATGGAAGTTTTAGGGGTGATCCTGCTAGCTGTCGTCATTCTTGGTTTGTTTATGACAGCAGTTGGCCTCTACGCATGGCGGTTCCAGAAAGTGGGACCCAACGAGGTACTGGTCATCTCCGGGCGCAAGGGGCGCTATATCGACCCGGTAACGGGTGATGTAACCACTCGCAACTATCGCATCGTCAAGGGTGGCGGTACCTTCGTCTGGCCCGTGGTGGAGCGGGTGGACGATCTCTCGCTCGAGATCATGACCATCGACGTGGTGACGCCCAAGGTGTATACCATCCAGGGCGTACCCGTGACGGTCGATGGAGTCGCGCAGGTTAAGGTTCGCGGTGACGACCTTTCCATTGCGACCGCGGCCGAGCAGTTCCTATCGAAGAACACGCAGGAGATCAAGAATGTTGCCCTGCAAACGATGGAGGGCCACCTGCGTGCGATTCTCGGCACGATGACGGTCGAGGAGATCTACAAGGACCGGGACGCCTTCGCACAGCGCGTGCAGGAGGTAGCAGCGGGTGACCTGGCAAACATGGGGTTGCAGATCGTCTCCTTCACGATCCGCGATATCCGTGATGACCAGGGGTACCTGGATGCGCTTGGCCAGGCTCGTACCGCTGAGGTGAAGCGCGACGCGCGTATCGGCGAGGCGAATGCTGAGCGTGACGCCCGCATCCAGGCTGCCAGGGCCATGCAGGAAGCACGCGAGGCCGAGTTCGTGGCGGAGACACGCGTGGCCGAGGCAGAGAAGGAATTCTCCGTGCAGAAGGCGGCTTACGATGCGGAGGTGAATCGCCGCAACGCTGAATCGGAGCAGGCCTATCACATCCAAAATGCCATCGAGCGCCAGAAGGTGCGCGCCGAGGAAGTGCAGATCGAGGTGATTGAGCGACAGAAGGCCATCGAGGTGCAGGAGCAGGAAGCGCTCCGCACCGAGAGGGAGCTGGAAGCCACCGTCCGGAAGCCTGCCGAGGCCGAGCAGTACCGTGTCGAGACGATTGCCAACGCAGCGCGCTACCAGCGCGAGGCGGAGGCGCAGGCCGAGGCAACCGCCATCAAGGCACGTGGTGAGGCGGAGGCGCAGGCTGCGAAGCTACAGGGTATGGCCGATGCCCAGGTCATCCAGGCCAAGGGTGAGGCAGAAGCGGCCGCCATGCGCGAGAAGGCAGCCGCCTGGGCGACCTACAACCAGGCAGCCATCCTGGATCGCCTGCTCGACGAATTGCCGGCCATCGCCGCTGCAGTCAGCGAGCCCCTGTCGAAGACCGAGAAGATCGTGGTCGTCGGTGGTGGGAGGAATGGCACGGGCATCGACAGCGTGACGCAGGATATCACGAGCATCATCGCTCAGATGCCTGCTGCGGTCGAGGCGCTCACCGGCATCGACGTCATCGGCTCGATCCAGAACCTCTCTGCCGTTCAAGGTGCGGGTGGTGTCAAAGCGCGCCAGCCGGATGGTCACAAAGAGGTCGTCGTCGACGCCTAGCTAACGCTTAACGTACAGAGGCCTCAGCAGCTACATAGCTGTTGAGGCCTTTTGTGGTTGTGTGCTTTGGGATGGACGGACAGCTACCAGGATAGGGCGCCCTGCGTTGCTAGAAGAAAGAGACCGACTGTGCCAACCAGACCGAATTCGATGAGGACGGGCCGACCGAAGCGGTTGAGGAGTTGTTGTTGGGCGAGACCGGTGAAGAAGTAGAAGATTAACACCAAGAGCGTGCCCCCAGTCAGCCCTCCAATGCCCCAGTAGTTGAGTGCCCACGTGGCCTCACCCAGGATCAGGCCACAAATGGCCGCGTACGTCCAGGTACGGGCTGTCTCCTCGCGGTCGGCGCGTAGCAGTGAGAGAGCAAGCGTGGCGGCGAGGAGAGCAATGCTGCTCGCCGAGAGTGCAGAGCGTAGCCTAGCACTATAGACGAGACTGAAGAGGACTAGCCCACCCAGGTAGGCTACCATATTGAGAAAGAGACGAGCCTGCGTGTAGTGCCGATCCGCCGGGGTAATGGTGTGGTACTCGGCCATGATTACCAAGGAGAGCGCGATGGCTGTCGCCACCAATCCGCCTAGCCAGTAAAGAAGGCTATATTGCAGCAGGAGAGGAGTGAGCCACGTGGCGGCTAGCGTCACGAGCGCGGGAAGGATCCAGAAGGGAAAGGAGTAAGCGCTGACCCGCTGTTCGCCGAAACGAGGATGGGAGCGCATGATGGTCTCGACGCCCACGGCCGTCAGCGTACTCAGGAGCGCTGCCATGATCAGGTGGCTTGACAATGGAATGGCAACAGGGGTTCCAAAAAGCTCGGCCTGGATGATGCGGGTCGGCAGGTTGATGAGCAGCATCATGACCAGACCCAGCAGCACCAGGCTGACCACGATGGATAAGCGATCATAGTTTTCCATGCGCCGGATTGTATGTAACAGCTAGGGGAAGTCCAAAGGCAACACAGAGACTCTTCTCGGGCACCCGCTCTTTTGATATACTTTTCAACTACTTTTTCTACGTGGGAGATGATAGATGGCGCGCAAGAAGATAACCATCCTTGATCTACAAAAGAAGTTCGAGGCCGGTGAGCCGATCGCGATGATCACAGCGTACGATTATCCCTCCGCGATCCTGGCCGAGAAGGCAGAGGTGGACATCATTCTGGTCGGGGACTCACTAGGCATGGTGGTGCATGGTTTCGAGACAACGTTGCCTGTCACGATGGAGATGATGTTGATGCATTGTGCCGCCGTCGCGCGCGGGCGAAGTGCCGCTTTTCTAATCGGTGATATGCCCTTCGGTAGCTATGAGGTTTCTACAGAAGAAGCGGTCCGTAATGCAACGCGCTTCCTGCAGGAAGGGGGTGTGGATGCGGTCAAGCTGGAAGGGGGTATCGAGGTGGCCGACGTCGTGCGTGCCATTACTCGTGCGGGAATTCCCGTGCAAGGGCATATTGGCCTCACGCCACAGAGCGTCTCGAAGCTAGGTGGCTTCCGTGTGCAGGGCAAGAGCGCGGCAAGCGCGCGTCGCCTGCTCGACGACGCGCTGGCGCTCCAGGAGGCTGGCTGTTTCACGATCGTGCTGGAGGCCGTTCCGGATCGCGTGGCAGCGGCTATTACCGAGCGGCTCAGCATCCCGACGATCGGGATCGGTGCCGGACCGGGTTGCGCTGGCCAGGTGCTCGTCTGGCATGACATGCTGGGCCTCTTTGACCGCTTCCTACCCAAATTTGCCAGACGCTTCGAAAATGCGGGCGAGGCCATCCAGCGTGGGCTTGCTGCCTACGTCGAACAGGTGCGCAACCGTGCGTTCCCCGCGTCTGAGAACTCGTTCACGATCGAGGATGAAGAGTGGGAGGCATTCCAGCAGGGCCTCGCAGGTGGGGCAGAGCAGACGGACGAAGAGATCGTGCTTTATGGCGGGGCGTAGTGACAGATGAGTGATGCATCATCTACATGGCAGACCAATGTTTACGCCCTCCTGTGCCACCCAGATGAGTCCCAGGTGTGGATGGTGGAGGACGAGGTCGGCTGGACATTGCCCTCTCTTAACGTGGAAGGGCGCATCTGGACGCCTCACGTTCGTGACGTGGTACCTCTGTTGCAGGAGAGGCTAGAACGTCCCGTTACCGTGTTGCGCTGCCTTTATAACGAGGAGCGTTCGGAAGCGGAGCAGGTAGATATCATCTATGAACTAGAGGACCACAATGGTGCACGGCGGAATCTATCTGAGGCTGGGACGTGGATAGGACGTACGAACCTGGCTGACCTCTCTCTCGCGCAACCCTCCCATAAAGCGGTGATCCGGAGCTACCTCGCTGAGATAGAAGAAGGGTCCGTCCCGCTTCTTCGTCCTCCTTGGGCGCGGCGGGGCTGGCTGGCTGATGCCAATACGTGGATGAGGCAGGAATTGGTCGAACAGGATCACAATCTCCTCGCATCGATCGAGCAGGTGAAAACGTGGGGGATCTCCTGTATCCTGCGTGCCCACACCGACAGAGGCGACATCTACTTCAAGGTCGCCTCTAAACTGCCGCTGTTCGCGGATGAACCAGTGCTCACAGCAACATTGGCCGCACGCTACCCCGGGCACATTCCCGCCCCGCTTGCTGTCGAGAGCGAGCGAGGGTGGATGCTGCTGGCGGATTTTGGCCAGGCGTTGCGCGGCAACACCCAGGCTAACGTGTGGGAGGAGACGCTCCATCTGCTTGGCAAGCTGCAGCTTTCATCCACTCTTGCAGTGGATGCGTTACTTGCAGCAGGTTGTCTGGACCGGCGACTGGAACGACTGGCAACGCAGGTCGAGCCACTCCTAAACGATAACGATGCGCTCTCGTACTTGGATGCCGAAGAAAGCCAGCAACTTCGTAGGCTTGGACCGCGTCTTCAGGCGATGTGTAAGGAGTTGGCAAATTACAAGGTGCCGCCTGCATTGGTACATGGCGATTTTCATCCGGGCAACGTCGCTGTGCAGGAGGGTAGCTATCTCTTCTTTGACTGGACGGATGCCTGCATCGCTCATCCCTTCTTTGATCTGGTCACGATGAAAGAGGAGGCGAGCGAGTTGCCGGATGCGCAGGAAGCATGGTCTAGAATGCGAGACGCCTATCTTGGCTTGTGGACAAAGTACGAGCCTATCGAGCGCTTGCAGGAGGTCTGGGAGTTAGCCGAGCCACTTGGCATGTTGCATCAGGTCATCAGTTACCAGCACATCGTATCATCCCTGGAACCCTCATCGAAACGCGAACTAAGCGGGGGACTGGTGTATTGGACACGAGAGTTGTTGAAGGCGCTGCGACGACCATAAACCTATGCGCATTCTGATATGTGGCGCAGGCGCGATGGGCTCCCTCTTCGGGGGTTACTTGACCTTGGCTGGGGAGGAGGTGTGGCTGCTTAGCCACTGGGTAGAGCACATCGAGCGTATTCGCCGTGAGGGATTGCTTCTGCATCCCCTTGAGGGCGCGCCACTCCAGATCCCGATCCCCATTCTCTCTTACGATGATCCGCTCCCTCACCACGTCGAGGTGGCTTTCATCTCGGTAAAGAGTGCGGACACACCAGAGGCGGCAAGGCAGGCTGCAAATGCCCTTGCGCCAACAGGTGTCGCCATTACCATGCAGAACGGAATCGGGAATCACGAAAAGCTGGCGGACGAGGTGGGCGCAAAGCGAGCACTGCTTGGTGTAACAACGCATGGCGCAACGTTACTGGGGCCGGGCGAGGTACGGCACGCTGGGACCGGACCCACCTACATCGCTAGTCAACCGGATCGAGAGGCGGCCACACGCATCGCAGCATTGCTCACGCGCGCGGGCTTCGTCAGCCAAATCGAAAGGGAGATCGAGCCTGTGGTATGGAACAAGCTGCTCATCAATGTGGGCATCAATGCGCTCACCGCCATCCTCGGGGTACGTAACGGCGTGCTGGCGGAACACGAACCAAGCCGTGACCTTCTACGTGCTGCCGTCGAAGAAGCCGCCAGCGTCGCCCGTGCCAAAAGCATCCCGATCCACCCCGATTCCGTGGAACGTACCCTCTCCGTTGCGCATGCCACCGCTTACAATGTCTCTTCCATGCTTGCCGATGTGCGTCGCCGTGTGCCCACAGAAATCGATGTCATGAACGCCGCTATTGTCCGTGAGGGTCTCGCCCTCGGCATCCCCACGCCCGTGAATGAGACGTTGACACGGTTGGTGCAGACGATGGAAGCGACTTATGCGGCTCCTGAAGTGAAAAGCATAGAGCGACAACCTGCCAGTATCACACCACCTTAGTCATCATCACTCAACCTACACTCGCAGTTATTCCAAGATCCAACCTTCCTCTGTCTCCCTGGCCCGCCCCTCGCGCTGAAGTTTTAACAGATGCGCTAGCAGGGAATGCTTGGCAAGCGGGTAGAGCGAGGGATCGGTATCGGCGTAGACGTTAGGGAGGAGCGTCTGAAGCGACCGCGGCGTCTCGCTGAGGGCGTCGATGACGAGGCGCTCGCGGGTGAGGCGGTGGTTGATGTAGTATGAGAGGAGGATTTCCGGCTCGTCGATAAGCGGCCCATGCCCCGGCGCGAGTAGGGTGGGCCGAATCTCATCGCGGAGGCGACGTAATGAGTCGAGGTAATCTCCTAGGTCGCCATCCGGTGGGCTGATCACCACCGTGCCGAAGCCCGCCACTAGATCCCCTACAATGGCACAGCCACTCCCGCGTGAGTAAAAAGTGACGCTGTCCGCACGGTGACCCGGCGTGTAGAACACCTGCCACCCTGCAATGTCCTTTCCCTCGCGCACCTCTCGAAACTCAATCCCTTCCGGCAGATGTTGGCGTGCCTTCGGATGCGCATAAACCGGCACCTGCTTCCGCTCCACGAGCCCGCCTAGGCCACCGACGTGGTCGCGATGGGTGTGCGTGATAAGAACGCCTTCAATGCCCTCTTGCGCTGCTGCCTGAATCGAATCCAGTGCCTCCTCGCGACCGGATGGCGGGTCCACCACGAGCGTGCCGGTTCCGGTCGAAATCAGGTAGCAGTTCGTCGCCATGCCCGGCAAGAGCGGCGCGTCAGCCACGATCGGCAGCACCCGTACTGAGGAGGGAAGGGATGCGTCAGGGTTCGCGCCAGGGTTGGGAGTTCGATCCACCTTATCCTCGCGCTCTTGACCAGTCACGCTATAGATCGCGGATTGCCGGCACGTCGTGTAGCGTCTCCGCCACGCGGACAGCATGGAGGATAGCCTCCGTGAGCACCTCGGCAGCGGCGCTGGCGATGGCAGCGAGATTGCCACCTTCTTTATCGCCGGTAGAGAGGGAATAGACAGTATCGCCGTCGACCATGGTGCCGACGGGATTGATGGCCCGAGCCATGCCCGCGTGAGCAGCGCTGGCGAGCATGCGGAGCTGGGCCCGGTCCAGCAACGCATCCGTCGCGACGACGGCCAGGGTGCTGTTGGTGAAGCCACGCAAGCGCGTCTGGTCGAGATTGTGGCGCATGGCCCGTGCGGTGTGAATGAAGCCGCCTAGCTGCGGGCGACGTGTGCCTGCTACAATCTCGCCGCTCGATGGATCGATCACATCGCCAAACGCGTTCACGACCGCCAGCGCCCCCACCGTGACATTTCCGCCGATTCGGATCGCGGCAGACCCCAGGCC
>JALZCF010000400.1 GCA_030863245.1 Chloroflexota bacterium | reverse complement strand
TTTTTGGCGCATCAGGGATACTGGGATAGCCATGATGGCCTGTTCCATCTCTACCGGCTCCTGTCGCTTGAAGAAGCGTGGAGTCAGGGACACTTCTACCCGCGGATCTTCCCGGATTTTGCCTTTGGCTACGGCTTCACGGTCCTGAACTTCTACGGGCCACTCACCTACTACATCGCCCTCGTCGTCACTGCCATTCTTCCGTCGGTCGCGGCGATGAAGCTAACCTTTGCCCTCAGCTACCTATTCGCCGCGCTCGCTATGTGGGGATTCGCTCGTGACCTGTGGCGCCCGAGTGACAACGCTCCCAACGATATGGCAGGTTTTGTGGCTGCCGTAACCTACACTTACGTCCCCTACCATATGGCTGACGTTCAGTTGCGCGGCGCCCTGGCGGAGAGCTGGGCTTTCGTCTGGTGGCCGCTCCTCTTCTGGGCCATCTGGCGCAATCGTCGCTGGGCGACTGCGCTTACCCTCGCTGCCCTTATCCTCACGCACAATTTGAGTGTGATCCTGGTGGCGGTGCCGCTCGCGGTGTGGATACTACTTGCACTTCGAGGGTGGGTGACAGGCACCTCGGTACGACGGAAAGCTATCTTGCAGGATGCTCTACGCAATCTTATCTTCGCGGCGAGTGTTGCCCTGCTTCTTACCGCTTTTTACTGGCTACCAGTCCTCCTCGAGTCCCGCTACATTTGGCTCTCGCAAGATGTGGGCGGGCTGGGTTTTGTGAGTCACCTTGCAGCATGGTATGAGTGGGTTGCACCGGGGGCACGGTATCGTTACTTCCCTGAGCAGGGTGTGGCAGGGGAGCATCCGCTCTCCTCGGCTCAGGTGGGATTGTTGGTCCTCTCCTTGTTCGCGTTGCCGCGTCTCTGGCGATCTCAGTGGCGCGTTCCCGCTTTCTTCTGGTGGGGCACTCTCATATTTCCGATTTTTCTGCTAACGCCGACCTCTATCCCTCTCTGGAAGGCTTTCGTCTTCCCATTCGGCCTCGTCCAGTACCCCTGGCGGTGGCTTGGCATCACAGCACTCGCCACTGCGATGGTTGTCAGCGCACCATTTACTCAGGCAACGAGGGATGCCTTCTTGGTGAAGCAGCTCACGCTCCCACGTGGCTTGCGCGTTACACATTACGCGCTACTCATTCTACTCCTTGGGTGGTTGGTTGTTTCCTCCATGCAGCACCTGCCCTGGGAGTCGGAGGAGGTGGAGGTAGACCACCATCCTGTGCCAATGTGGGAGCAGGACGCGGCGGCAGATCAGATCGGAGCGACATGGACGGCGGAGTTTCTGCCGTTGACGGTGACGGAGCAGCGTTGGGCTCTCTCTCGTGCGCCAATTGAGATTCCTGATTTGGGCGAGCGCACCCCGCTTCGTGTGCGGCAGATGGGTGGGGATGGCTTCTCGATGTGGGTAGAAGTGGAGACGCTAGAGCAGGCCCCTTTCACGTTCCCACGCTTCGCCTATCCCTCGATGCAGGCCACGATCGATGGCGTGCCATCCCCTGTTACGGCGCGGAGCGAGATGGGCCTGGCGACGGTGGATCTCCCACCAGGCGAACATCTCGTGACGCTGGAAGGATACCCTCTAGCGAGTCACATGTGGCTACGCAGACTGCTCTGGTTACCACCGTTGCTTGTTCTGCTGTACGGTCTGTCTAGGTTAGATAGGAAGTGGATAATCGCTGGGGCGATAGGCGTTCCCCTTCTCGTCTTGACAGCTCACGTAAGCTCCAGCGCTACTTGGAAGGAATCTGCTACAGAGGTGGTAATAAATGAGCCGATTCAATTTGGTGAGCAGGCGCAGTTGGTCGGAGTACGTAGTGAAGAGAGGCGGCTACAGGCGGGTGATGTCCTTCAGGTACGGTTGCTCTGGTTCAATCTGGAGCGAACGGATCGCCACTATGTGACTTTCTTGCACCTGACGACTCCCGTCAGTAAGGATATCGTTGCTCAGCATGATAGCGAGCCAAACATGGGCACCGTCCCTACCCCACGTTGGCTGGCCGGACAACTGGTCGAAGACCTGCATATTCTCCCGCTTCCCGACGATCTTCCACCTGGTGAGTACGAGCTGTGGGGCGGCATGTACGGTGACAATGGGGAGGGCATTCGCCCCGTCCCGGGCGATAGCGGTGAACGACGCCTTGTAGGGATCGTTACCATCCAGTAACAGCAGTTCTGCTCGGCATACTCCTTGCTCTTCACTACCAAATACCCTTCACGCTTGCTAATTCGGTAGTAAGCATCACTGTACCCCATCTCGAGGATGGATATTCTTGTTACGAAGGGTTCTGTTACTGAGCGGAGCCAGGTTAGAGGATTGTGGGCTGTCTCAGTTGCATATTGTGTGTAATATGTTACGTTTTGTGTGTCCCCGCTGTGAGAGGCACGATGTCCACCTGTCCAACTGCAGGTCTGTTGTCTCGGTTCAGTAGTCGGTGAGCGGTGCTAGGACAGTCAAGCGGTGAAGTGAGGGAAAAGATGATTGCGTTTGTAATGAGTGGAGGAGGAAATCGCGGGGCGTTACAGGTGGGGGCACTGCAGGTGCTGTTGGAAGCAGGAATCGTTCCCGATCTGGTCGTGGGCACATCGGTTGGTGCGATTAATGGGGCCTTTGTGGCACACGATCCGACCGTACAGGGGACGCAGCAACTGGCTCGCATCTGGGCCCGCGTCACGCGTGATGATCTCTATCCGGGCAACCGTCTGACGGCACTCTGGTCGATGGTACGGGGCAAGGAAGGACTGTTCAGCAATGCGAACTGGGAGCGCTTTCTAAGTCAGCATCTTCCTTGCGACACGACTGGCGAGCTCACAGGCGCGCACTGCTACATTGCTGCCACAGATTTACAGAGTGGCAAGCTCCACGTCTTCGGTGAGGATAAAAACGATCCGCTTCTTGATGCGCTGATGGCTACCTGTGCCCTTCCGCCGCTGCACCCACCCTACTGGATCGATGGTCGTGCCTACATTGATGGGGGCACGACCGCTAACCTGCCGCTGCGGATCGCGCTCGAAAAAGGCGCCACACAGATTTATGCGCTCAACATCTCTCGGGAGCTTACCCCGGGCAAGGCACGTAACTTCCTTGCCGTCTCGTCCCATGCGGTTGGTGCCCTGTTGAAGCGCCAGATCGATCTGGACCTGGAGCACTGTGCCAGCCACGAGAACGTTTGGATGCGCCAGATCGACCTGATCTACAACAAAGAAGTGGAGCCGTGGGATTTCTCACGTACGGAGGAGTTGATCGCACTCGGTCGAGAGGCAGCCCAACTTGCCCTATCACAGGGGCTTCGTCCGCCCACCTGGCAGGAGCGTTTGGTGGAAGGAGCTGAGGGTTTCCTTACGTCCCTCGCCACCGTCACTACAAACCTTGGTACGCTCTTCTGGTCGAAGCCACCCCTCAACCAAACCGTGCCTGTCCGCTCTGCGAGCACGTCAGCTAAACAGAATACGGACAGTTAGGGGCTTTGCTTGCCGCGTTATCCTACACCCGGCAGTGGGAAACGCTGGCAGAAGTCGACAACCTGCTCTCTGATCTCGGCGAGCCGCTCCTCGTCCTCATGGTTGAAGAGGGCTGCGGCAATCCAGGCAGCGATCTGATCCATCTCCTCCTCTATCATGCCGCGGCTTGTGACGGCGGGCGTGCCGAGACGAATGCCGCTCGTGACGAAGGGGCTTTCCGGGTCGAAGGGGATCATATTCTTGTTGACGGTGATGTTGACCTTCCCCAAGGCTGCCTCCGCGATTTTGCCGGTGATCCCCGCGCTGCGCACATCGACGAGCATCAGATGGTTGTCGGTGCCTCCGCTCACGATCCGTAGCCCAAGCTCCTGCAGTTGGGTGGCGAGGCGCTGTGCATTTTGGACGATCTGCTGCTGGTACACCTTGAACTCTGGCTTCAGGGCCTCAGCGAAGGAGACGGCCTTGGCGGCGATGATGTGCATCAGCGGACCACCCTGGGCTCCCGGGAAGACTGCTTTGTCTACCTGCTTGGCGAACTCCTGGTGGCACATGATCATGCCGCCCCGTGCGCCGCGCAATGTCTTGTGGGTGGTGGTCGTCACGACATGGGCATGCGGGAAGGGAGAGGGATGCTGGTTGGCTGCTACCAGCCCTGCGATATGGGCGATGTCCACCATCAGGTACGCGCCTACCTTGTCCGCAATGGTACGCATGCGCTCGAAGTCGATGATGCGGGGGTAGGCGGAGGCGCCGGCGACGATCATTTTCGGTTTGTGCTCGCGTGCCAGCTGCGCCATCTCGTCGTAATCAATACGCTCCGTTTCCTCGTCAACGCCGTAGGCGACAAAGTTGTAGAGCTGGCCGCTGAAGTTGACGGGACTTCCATGGGTTAGGTGTCCACCCTGGTCCAACCGCATGCCGAGCACGGTGTCGCCCGGCTCCAAGAATGCTGCATAGACGGCCGCGTTGGCTTGCGAGCCGCTGTGCGGCTGAACGTTCACGTGTTCTGCGTGGAAGAGTTGCTTGGCGCGCTCCTGCGCCAGTCGCTCGGCCACATCCACATTCTCGCAGCCACCGTAGTAGCGCCTGCCTGGGTATCCTTCGGCGTACTTGTTGGTGAAGATCGAGCCCATAAGACGCAACACGTTGCTGCTGACATAGTTCTCACTCGCAATGAGTTCGATCTCCTCACGTTGCCGCTTCTGCTCCGCCTGGAGCGCTGCCCAGATCTCCGGATCTTCCTCCTCCAGTGACGTGGTTGGAGGAATGAGATCCTCCCTTTCTTTCATTGCAATCATCGTCATTCTCCTTGTACATCCCTGTAGGTGTCGTGCACCTTACAGAGCCGAATATGTGAAATTAGGGGTGTTGCATGTGCGCGGCGCGCATGTGCTTCGCACACATGTTGCATGTTGCGCGTCACGTGCGCTGTTTGCGTTTTACATAACACCCAAGATAAGTTTAGCTGCATGTGCTCGGCTCAGTAATTGACTGATAGTGGCGAAAGTATAAGCGTGGCTTGCTGGGACGGCAAGGTGATGGGTCTGCAACGGGAGCGACTGCGCTTTGTAGGGAGGGCCGTTTACCTGACGAATAGTTGTTGTTTGCACAGCGAAATAATATACTGTGACGGACATTGCGACTTGGGACGTTTTCAAAGGCAAGATAATGGGAAGCGATTATTACTATCCCGAGCTGGGCGATCGGGTACAACTGCGCAAGAAACATCCTTGTGGCGGGGATACCTGGACCGTTGTCCGGCTTGGTGCCGATATTGGTTTGGTGTGTGAGACATGTGGCCGCAAGGTGTTACTGGAACGACATGTGCTTCGTAAGCGCGTCAAGCGAGTTTTGGCGCGGAATGACGATGATAAGGTGAGGGGGGAATAGCGCGTTGGTATGGCTGTTATTCCACAGACGCAATCTGATATAGCCAAGAAGGGGGACGAACACTCATTCGCCGCCCTGCTGCGGATTCGACCCTTCCGCCATCTCTGGATCGCGCAGTTGCTCTCCCAGACGGCGCACAATGGCATCCATTACGTAGAACTGCTCATGATCGCGCGCCTCACGAACTCGACGGGCCATGTGGGGCTGATGATCCTCGCCTTCACCTTACCGGCCGTGCTCTTCAGTGCCATCGCGGGCGTGGTGGTCGATCGATTTCCAAAGCGGCGCGTGCTGGTCGGCTCGAATGTCCTACGCATTATTACAGCCCTGAGCTACATCGTCGCGCTCCAGTTCTTTACAGGTCGGTTTCTCCTGGTCTGGGTCTACGCCGTTACCTTTATCGCGAGCGCCATCGCCCAGTTCTTTGCACCGGCCGAGGGGGCGACGATTCCCCTGTTGGTGGGGCGGAAACGGCTGATCACGGCCAACTCCCTCTTCAATCTCACCATCACGGCTACCCAGGTGTTCGGACTGCTGATTCTCTTCCCCTTCGTGATCAAGATAGGGGATGCGTGGCTGGGGCGTGGCACCGGTATTGAGTTTTCTTTCGCTCTCGTCGCAGTCATGTACAGCATCGCGTCCTGGCTCCTGAGCAAGTTGCCACCTGACCCGGTATTGGCACGTGTGACGGAACCCGAGGTAGAGTGCGAGGAGAGCGCGCTGAGCCGGACCTGGAAGGAGTTGCGCGATGGCTTGTATTTCGTCCGCGATACGCCGACGCTCTGGGTGCCGATGCTCAACCTCTCCCTCACGGCGACCATTGCCATGATTCTGGCCATGCTGGCGCCGGTTTTTGCCACGGACATCCTTCGTGTGAGCGAGGTGGACGCGATCTATATCTTCGCGCCGGCCGGCGTGGGCATGCTCGCCGGTACCTTCCTGATCCCGCGGTTCGGTCAGAACGTCCGGCGCGAGAATATCTCGAATGGGGGACTCGTCCTCCAGGGAGGGATGCTGGCGGTGATGGCGCTGGTAGCGGGCCTCTGGGAGGGCTCTACGGGGATGACGGCTGCGACGATGGCCATCGCCCTAGGGCTGGGCGTGGGTTTTGCGATGATCGGCATTCCTTCCCAGACGATGCTTCAGGAGCGTACGCCGCACCAGGTGCGAGGTCGCGTCTTTGCGGCGCAATTCTTTATGGCCAACCTCCTCTCCATCCCACCGATGCTCTTTGCCGGGACCCTCGCCGACCGGATCGGCATTCCGCCCGTTATCCTTATCACGGCCGTTGCGCTCCTCCTCGTCAGCCTCTGGACGATCTGGTGGGCGGCAAGGCATCCGGGAGCGTCTTGGATGGTGGAGGCGGAGGAGGAGTTCTAGATTGCGGAGTGAGTCAAGTGCGGAATGCGGAGTGCGGAATGAGTCAAGTGCGGAATGCGGAATGCGGAGTGCGGAATGGAGATTGGAGACTGGAGATTAACGGCTGATGCTCCGTTCGTGATTTCCGAATACCTCGTTTGATGTTGCAGTAGGCTTTGGGTGCCCGGTTCGACGACTTTGGCTTTGTGGATTTGCCGGGGGTGCCGACAGTGTAGTCGTGCAAATCGTAGATCGAAGATTGAAATGCCCCATATCTTGATATTGATGAGCGATACGGGTGGTGGTCACCGGGCTGCTGCCGAGGCGATCGAGCGTGCGGTTGAGCGGTTGGATGATGAGGGGCGCTTCACGGTGGAGATGCTGGATTTTATCAAAGAGACAGCTATCCCGCCGTGGGACCAGATTGGTCGCCTTTACAAGCCTACTGTCGACTATGCCTCATGGCTCTGGGGGCTTGGGTTTAAGGTGAGCTCTCCTGATCCCATCCGCAAGGCTCTGAACGTGCTCAATGCATCGATCGCCGGGCCCAAGATGTTGCGCCTGCTTCGCAAGCATCCCGCGGATCTCGTCGTCTCCGTGCACCCGCTCGCCACGAGCGTGCCTGGACGTATTCTCAACCGCATCCGTCCTGAAGTCCCATTCGTAATCGTGGTGACGGACCTAGCGACCGGGCATCCTTTCTGGTTTTGGAAGGGAGCTGATGCAACCGTTGTCGCGAGCGAGGAGGCACGACAACGGGCTCTCAGGGCAAAGGTGCCAGAGGAGAGCATCGAGCTCACCGGCCTGCCCATCGATCTACGATTCGCCGAGTCAGCACGACCGCAGGAGGCGATGAAGCGAGAGTACGGCATGCCTACCGACCGACCGATGCTGCTCCTCATCGGTGGGGGGGAGGGGATGGGTAACCTGGAGGGGTTTGCGCGAGCCATCGCCAGCAGCGATCTCCCCCTGTCGTTAATGATTATCGCTGGCCGCAATGAGAAACTGCGCCGCCGCCTGACGGGAATTGAGTGGGAGATCCCAACACAGGTGACCGGCTTCGTCCGTGACATGCCACGCCGGATGGCTGCGGCCGACCTGCTCATTACCAAGGCGGGGCCGGGGACACTCAGTGAGGGGTTGGCGGCAGGATTGCCTATCTTTATCACGGGCTTCATACCTGGGCAGGAAGAAGGAAACGTTCGCTGGATCACGGAGAGTGGGGCGGGCCGATTTACGCCGACTCCTGACGAGGTGGCCGTAGCGTTGCACGGTTACTTCGACGTGGATGGAGCTACAGTCCTTTATAAAGAGGCTCAAGAAGCAGCGAGATCTTTGGCTCGCCCCAATGCCGCCCTTAGGATTGCGCAGTGCTTGATGGAGTTGGCAGATGGCAGGTAGCAAGTAGCAGGTAGCAGGTGGCAGGTGGGGTATTGCATGTTGCATGTTGAATGTTGCGTGGTGCGTGGTGCGTCTGTGC
>JALZCF010000398.1 GCA_030863245.1 Chloroflexota bacterium | reverse complement strand
GACCGAGGGTCGCGCCTAAGCCCCAACAGGCGTGAAGCCAGTTCATGTGGCGCGTGCTGAAGTGGCTCGCCGCGTAGGCGTTCAGGCCCGCGTCGATAGCCCCGGAGCCCAGTCCGGCGAGCAGGGCACAACCGAGAAAGAGATACCAGAACGGTGTGATAGCATAGCCCGCAACACTTAGCGTCACTAGCGCCGTGCTCACTGCCAGCAGCGTGCCCACCCCCAGTCGCCTGACTAGGGACCCGGTGCCAAAACTCGAGAGGAAGTAGCCGCTGCTCCCGGCGATGAGGATCGCTCCCAGCCCGCTCTGCGACAATCCGAATGTCTCACGAATCGAGGGCCATGCCACCCCCAGCACAGCGTCGGGTAGCCCAAGGCTGATGAAGCCAAGGTAGGCTAGTAGGAGGAGAAGGAAGCGCGGCTTTGAGGTAATGGATATCACAATGTTTGGTGTGCGCATCATTATCGGCGTTGTGCCCATCCTGTCAAGGCTAGGTGCCGGATGCTGGTCTCTAAGTTGCTAAAAGCCATCCGGGGGCGATCATGTCATTCCCCGTTGCCCTTGGCCTTACTGAGCCGCACCTATGAATCTAAAGTCGTTCCCGGTGGGGCATAAAACGTAAGATGTAAACAGCCTACGCGCCATGCAACATGCAACATGCAATAATGCATCTCTAGTTTCATATGTTCGGCCCTATAGGAGGATTGAACGACAATGAGCGATACAGCAGGCCACAAGCTATTTATGGCAAAAGAGGACTTCCGGCGAGCGCGGCGCCGGGCGGCTCTGGAAGCTGTCCTGGCGCGATTGATGGGGCGCTCAGCGGAACTGCTCTCCTATGAGGATGTCAAGCGTCGGCTGAAGCCAATCGGCAGCACGGAAAAGGGCTACCAGGAGATTCCGCTCGACAAGATCGTGGGAAGCGTGGGCCGGTATCAAGATTTCACTCGCAGCTTTCTACCCCGTGACAAAAGTAGCGAGCATCGCTGGGCAAGGGTCAAAGTCGCGATGACCAAGTACGGCTTCGACCCGATCGAGGTCTACCAGGTGGGCGATGCCTACTTCGTCAAGGATGGCAACCACCGGGTCTCCATCGCCCGTCGAATGGGAAATGATACGATTCCGGCCTACGTCACCGAGATTAGGACCAAAGTTCCCTTCTCCTCTCTGATGGAGCCGGATGATCTGATCCGCCAGACCGAGTACGCCGATTTTCTGGAGCACTCCCAGCTCGACAAGTCCCGACCTGATGCCGATCTGACCGTGTCGCTTCCCGGTCGCTACTCCATCCTTGAACAACAGATCGACGCCTACCAGCATGTCCTCGAAGAGACTCACGGCGAACCGGTCGACTTCCCCGAGGCGGCAGCGGCCTGGTACGACAACATTTACCTTCCAGTCGTGCACGTCATCCGGCAGGAGGGAATCCTGCGCGACTTTCCGGACCGAACGGAGACAGACCTCTATCTCTGGATCGTGAAGCACCGAGAAGAGCTGACAGAGGCGTTGGGCTGGGAGATTGCACCCGAGGACGCAGCCTCCAACCTTGCAGAGAAGGAGAGCACGCAGTCGGAGCGGCTGCTTGCACGGGTCAGCGGCAAGATCAAAGAGGCGCTAACACCTGGTCCGCTAGAGCTTGGCCCCGAAACCGGTGACTGGCGACGGGTGCGCGTGGACCGTCGGCAAGATGACTTCCTGTTTAACGATATCATGGTCGCGCACAACGGCGAAGCGGCTGGATGGCAAGCACTGGAACAGGCACTCGTGGTGGCCAAGCGGGAGGAGGGGCGAGTGATTGGCCTGCACGTGGTGCCATCGGACGAGCAGGTCGAGAGTGATGAGGTAGCGCAGATGCGCGCCCGTTTCCGCCGCCACTGTGAGGAGGCAGGAATACCCGGCTATTTTGTGGTGAAAGAAGGCGAAGTCGCCTCCACTGTTGCTTACCTCGCCGGCTGGACGGACCTGTTGGTCGCGACCTTGTCGCACCCTCCCGCACCCCAACCGCTGGCCCGGCTAACGTCGGGCTTCCGGTCCCTGGTTCGTCGCTGCCCGCGCCCGATGCTTGTCCTGCCAGATGATGCGGTCTCCGAGCTCAACAGTGCCCTCTTGGCCTACGATGGGAGTGCCAAGGCGGAAGAGGCCCTCTACGTCGCCACCTACCTGGCCGCTCAGTGGTCGATCCCGCTCGTCGTCGTCACCGTCCTGGCTGAGGATACCACAGCCGAGACGTTGGAGCGCGCACGGGCGTACCTGACCAAGCACGGCGTGGAGGCTGCCTTCGAGGAGCATGAGGGACCAGTTGCCGAGACGATCCTGCAGCGCGCCAAGCACCATGATAGCGCGCTGATCCTCATGGGTGGCTACAGTTTCAGCGTTCCCTACCAGGCAGTGCTGGGCAGCGTGGTAGACCAGGTGCTACGGGAGGCTCGCCGTCCGCTTCTGCTCTGCCGTTAGTCAAACTGCTCCCTGGCGGCCTAGCCCTGCATCCCGTGCCCGGATGATCGCCTCGGCGCGGTCGGCCACCTGTAGCTTGCTGAAGATGTTGGAGACGTGGTTCCGCACCGTCTTGATGCTGAGGGTGAGACGGTTGGCGATCTCGGCGTTGTTGTAGCCCTGCGCGATCAGGTCGAGCACCTCCCGCTCCCGGTCGGTCAGTTGTGGGAAGATCTGCGGCGTTGAAGCAGGCCAGGAACCCGAAAAGAAGTTCATCAGCCGCGCGGCGATGGCCGGACCGAAGAGCGCCTCGCCCCTTGCCACTGCGCGGATGGTCCGCAGCATCTCTTCCTGATCCGCGCCCTTCAATACATATCCTCTTGCTCCCGCCCGCATAGCGGCAAAGACCGAATCGTCATCCTCGAACATCGTGATGACAACGATTCCGATGTGCGGGCTCGTGCGTACGATGCGGCGCGTCGCCTCGATGCCGTTCACCTCCGGCATTTGGATATCCATCAGCACCACGTCCGGCTGGAGGGCAGCTGCCTGCTCAATCGCCTCGTTCCCTGTGGCTGCCTCAGCCACCACTTCGGTGTCCGGTAGGGAGCCAAACAGCGCACGTAATCCATCGCGGAAAAGTGTGTGGTCGTCAGCTATGAGGATGCGGACCCGTTCCATCTCTCCGATCTCCAATCTTCAGTCTCCAATCTCCAATCTCCAGTCTCTATTCCACATTCACTTTACGGACGCAACGGAAGGCGCGCCTGCACCACCGTCCCCCCTGCTTTGCGCTCCTTGATACGAAAGGAGCCGCCCAGCTCTTCCGCTCGCTCGCGCATTGAGGTTAACCCAACTCCAGCACGCCACCGGGTACCCAGCCCCCGACCATCATCCGTTATCTCCAGGTACAACATGCCGGCTTTGAGCGTGAAGCGAACCTGGCAGGTGCGAGCGTGGGCGTGGCGCTTGGCATTCGTCAGCGCCTCCAGAACGATGCGGTAGGCCGCGACCTCGACAGCAGCCGGGAGCGGTGGAAGGGTATCAGGTGCGGTGATGGTGATGCATAGACTATTGCTCCCGTTCTCCGAGGCAGCATACTCGCGAAGGGCTGGTACCAGACCTAGCTGATCCAGGGCTGGGGGGCGTAGGTCGTACACGAGCCGTCGAATATCGGCAATAGCACCCTGTGTCTGCGCCTTGAGTTCGACCAGCAGACGCTCCGCCGCAGTAGGGTTGTGCAAGAGGAGATTACGCGCGGCGTCCAGTTTGAGTGTTAGGCTGGCGAGTTGGGGACCGAGACCGTCATGTAGGTCGCGGCGCAAACGGCGCCGCTCCTCCTCTCGTGTGACTACTAACTGCTCGCGGGAGCGTTGAAGGGCTACGGTCAGCCGCACCGTGTAGACGGCGGCACCAGCCTGATGCGCCACCGTTTCGAGCAGTCGCCAATCTGCGGGATGGAGTGCCTCCCCGCGTGTGCGAGGCCCGACGACAAGCTGGCCAACGATCTCTCCGTGGTAGATGAGGGGAAGGATGACCGGGCCCTCTACAGCCATCCCGGAGGCGGCGACAATCTCGAACTGCGGATGGTGGGAATTTTCGATAGGCCCCGTTACCGATCGTCCCGTCCGGAGTGTTCCCGTTGTTGCTTGACCTCCGTCATCCGTTCTCAAAGCAATGGCGACGTACGGAAGCTTGAGGGTATGGGCAACTGTCTCGACAAGGGTCGGCAGCAGGCGCCTCACGGTAACCACCCCTTCTAGGCGCTGCCCTAGGGCGGCGAGGACCGCATGTGGGTCACCACGCTCGCCGTACATCAAACGGTCGACACTTCGCTGCAGGCGCTGGCGCAGGGGGTCAAACAGCACGGCAATCAAGCCAGTTGCTAGGACAGACACGAAGAGATTCACATGTGTCTGCAGAAGGCTCGCAAGCGTCCCTACGAGGAGCACGTACAGTCCCACCACGCTTGCCGTTAGCGCACCATAGACGAGGGAACGGTTGATGAACAGGTCAATCTCCCACAGGCGGTAGCGTAGGATAGCAACCGCGAAGGAGAGCGGGAAGAGAAGCAAGAACAGGGTAAAGAGCGTGACCGCGCTCAGGTGGTAGAGCAGCAGCAGGATGAAGAAGGAGGGTCCAGCAAGCTGGTAAAACACCGTCGGCAGGCTGATCTGGCTGAGGGAGGGAAGGGTCATGAAGGGATAGAAGTAGCCAACCGGCGCCAGCGCGGCTGCCGTCAACCCAAGCACCGCCCAGTGCGTCTGCGCACGCTGGGTCACACTCGACACGTGCGCGTACCGATGCAGCTGCGCATAAACGCCACCTCCCGCAACGCTCAGTAGCACCGCCCATTGGAGTATGCTCGGCCAGGCGGGCAGGCTAATAGGCAAGTTAGGTAGAAAGACAGCCGGCAGGGCAAGCACCGCCCAAAGCAGGGCCAGCCACTGAGACCAGCGCGAGATGAAGCGACCATCGGGAAAGAGGTACAGGAGCGTGACGCTGGCAACCAGGCCGAGATAGCGCATGCTATCCACGAACACGCGCCATGTCGTATCGCCTGTTCCCACTGCGTGGGTCACAGAGAGGGGAACCGTGACGAGAGCGACTGCGACCAGGAGTGCAGTCCGGTCGTCGGCACGGTGCCAGAGGATCAGCGCGGCTATGGCAACGTGTGCCAGCACGACGACGAGGTCCAGCACGGTAACATACCCCGCATAGAATGTCGGTGAAAGACCAAGCTGGCGCAGCGGGCGCTGGTAGCTCTCTGCAAAGGCGAGCAGCTGTTCGATCCGCTCTGGGACACCCAATCCGAGCAGGGTAAGGGCTAGGAGCGTGACAACTACCCAGGTGACACGAAGAGAGATATCCTTCGGACGAGCGAGAGACAAAGCAGATCGCGAGGGCGCTGTGGGCTCAGGAGTGGATGGAGACAAGCGCACTGAATATCCTCAATTGGATTAGGGTGTAGATGAACTCGCTGCCAGCTCGGATTGCACATACCGCCAGAGAGCCTGGATTTCCTCATCCGTCATGGGTCTGCTGTTCTTCCACGGCATGTAATCATTGTCAAGTACGCCACCGGGCGCAAGACCTGTACGCAACGCA
>JALZCF010000668.1 GCA_030863245.1 Chloroflexota bacterium | reverse complement strand
CGGGCGTTCCCCTCACCGTAGATTCGATCAACCATGACCTGGCGCGCCGACAGAAGGGGTATGGCAGTGGCGGGCGGATGAAGATCGAGAAGGACAGGGTGCGCATCAGCAGTGGCGTGGCGGGCGGCATCACGACGGGCGGGCCTATCGCGCTCCACGTCGACAACGACGATTGGAAGAACTGGGAGGGCAGGGAGGTTGAGCCCTTCACCCGCCCCCGGCCGGGCCACGCCGACCTTACGGGCGGCCTCAAGTACGGCTACTCGGACCTGCGCCACGCCCTCGAGCGTGCGAGCGCCCGCGAGACGACGATGCGCGTGGCGGTAGGTGCCACCTGCAAGGCCCTCCTGCGCAAGCTAGGCGTTTCTGTCGGCGGCTACGTCGTCAACCTCGGTGGAATCGAGGCGACCATCCCAGAGAGACCCACTAGCGAACTCATCACGCTCTCTGAGGAGAACGAGATGCGCTGCCCCGACCAGGAAGCGGCGGCGGCGATGCGCGAGTTGGTCAAAGAAGTCCGCAAGGCACAGGACACCATCGGGGGCATCATCGAGGTTGTCGCGGAGGGCGTCCCGCCGGGGCTTGGCTCCTACGTCCACTGGGATCGCCGCCTCGAGGCACGCCTGGCGCAGGCCGTCATGTCCATCCAAGCCATGAAGGGCGTCGAGATCGGTCCTGCCTTCCGCAATGCAACCCTGCGCGGCACGGAGGTACACGACGAGATCTTCCTCGGTGAGGAGGGTAGCATCGTCCGGCATACCAATCGCTCGGGCGGCTTCGAGGGCGGTGTGACCACGGGACAACCTGTCGTCGTCCGCGCTGCCATGAAACCCATCTCTACCATCCTGGCCGGTCGCCGCTCCGTTAACCTCGCCACACAGCAGGAAGAAATGACAGTCTACGAGCGCAGTGACTTCACCGCCGTCCATCGTGCCGTCGTCGTCATCGAGGCCATGGTCGCCTTCAGCCTCGCCGAGGCCCTGCTCGAGAAGCTCGGCGGCGACTCGCTGAAAGAGATCAGGGCCCGCCTTGATCTCCTCAAAGAACAACAGGCCGAATGGTTACGTAGCGGCGTGAGCGACGAGCCCTACGAGTGGCAGATCCCGTAAAAGGTTGCATCTCGACTGTGGCCTCACCGGCGCCTGCTCAGACGCCTGGCTACTCGTCGAAATAACACCGTAAACCCTGCCCGCGATTCCTCCTCCAGGTCATCGGCTACTTCTAGCAGGCACATCGTGTCACACCCTTGCCACTCCACCTCACGTTCCCATACCCAGATAAAGAGGTCTGTAGCAGTTCGACCTGGGAAGCGCGCCAGGACGCCACTCTCTTCGATCACTTTGGAAGCCGGAACATAGATCATATCGTACCACTCAGTCACAGCCTCTTCGTAGGCAATTTCCTCGCCGCCATCGTGGCTCTGCTTGTACTGATACATCGCAATCTGACATTCCAGCTCACAGTAATGTCCTGGCGTGGTGAAAACAATGCTTTGGTCGGGTCGCAATCTATCCAGTTGTGTCCGTTCGAGGAATTCAGCATACTCCGCTTTGATCAACAACTCATCCAAGTCCGCGCCGGCACTCAAACCAACAGGCGTGACAATATTCCATACGTGCGCTTTGATGGTTTTCCACCCAGCCTGTCGCGCAACCGAGACCCGATGATTGCCATCCGAAACAAAGTAGGCTTCCCCCACCTGATACACTTCGACCGGAGGCATCCCTCGAGTCAGGGAGAAGGTTTTCACCCGCTCCCAACGCTCGCGTATCTCCTGCCGACGAGGCAGAAAGGTCATGGTAAAGTCTCGGTAGCGTCCTACGCTCCCACGGATGTGGTCTAACTCAATCTCTTGCACGCCGCGATAGTGGTTCTGGCTCAACCTCAGTCGCAAACGTTGATGAACGTCTTCAAAGGAGAGCAGATCCAGCGAACACCCTTTCACCGCACATAGTACCTCCTGGATGATCTCACTCCGGCGAGCCTCTTCCCAGCTTGCAGTGGCGCCGTACCACGCGATCGGCTTGTCTTCCACCATGACTGCTCCGTGCCTCCTCAAGTAGGACAAACGATTCTGCATTTCACTCGTCATCCAGTAGCTCGGTGACGGGAAATTCCACGCTCAAATCCTAGCAGATTCACAGGCTTTTTGCACTAGCGCCACACGCCGTCATCTGGCATCTATAGAGCCGAACATGTGAGACTAACGATGTGCTGTTGCATGTTACATGTTGCATGTTGCATTGGGCGTTTGCGTCTTACGCCCCGCCTAGAACGACTTTGGCGTCATAGGCTCGGCTCAGTAATCACTTGATACCGCGTCTTGCCACTCCTCTAGTGAGCTCACCAACCCCTCTAATCCCAAGAGGTAGCTTCGCCACCCAAAGCCTTGCACCTGCCCCACGGCGACCGGCGCGATCAGCGAACGGTGACGGAAGGCCTCTCTGGCGCGCGTGTTCGATAAATGCACTTCCACCGTCGGTAGCGCCACCGCCGCGATCGCATCCCGCAGCGCAACGGATGTATGGGTATATGCCCCCGGATTGATCACAATCCCATCCGCCCACTCCCGGGCCTCATGAATCGCATCAATCAGCGCCCCCTCGTGGTTCGACTGGAAGAAACGCAACGCCACCTCTTGCTCCGACGCCCATTCCTCCAACGTCGCCTCGATCTCCGCCAACGTCCTTGCCCCGTACATCTCTGGTTCCCGCGATCCAAGCAGGTTGAGATTGGGACCGTGTAGGACAAGAATCTTCCACATCGCGCTAGTCCTCCCCTGGCGTCGATACCCGTACTTCTGCACAGTAGTAAGC
>JALZCF010000653.1 GCA_030863245.1 Chloroflexota bacterium | reverse complement strand
GTTTACTCTACTGGAATGCGTGTCGCCAACTAAGCACAACGCGCTGTAGTTCACTTGTTATCCTTGACCGCTTCTAGACGCTTTGACAACGCAATGAGCGCTACACCTGACGACTTCCTCACTGCTGCCCCCTCGTTAACTCAAGCTAAGCGTAGGCTCCTGATCTCGCGCCGAACGGAGCGACGAGCACTACGGTTGGCGTTGTCGGTCAGTGATAGCCTCATGCTCACGCTGGCCTTTACAGTAGCTTACTGGCTGCGTTTCGACCTCCAACTCACCCTTGCCCCGGAGATCGATCCCACGCCACTGTTCTATGAGCGCTTAATGGTGCTTTTGGTGCCTTTGTGGCTCTTACTGTTTGCTTTATTCCGGCTGTATGATTTCGAGTACCTACTCGGTGGTACTGCGGAATATGCGCGGGTATTCAATGCTTTAGCCGTGGGCATGGTGGTGATAGTTATTGTTGGCTTCGTCGCGCCGACGTTCATCGTTGCTCGGGGCTGGCTGATTGGCGCTTGGTTACTATCTGCCCTGCTGGTCTGCAGTGCGCGTTTTTGGATACGACGGGTCGTCTACAATCTCAGGCACAAGGGCTACTTCGTCTCCCCGGCGGCAATCGTAGGTGCCAACGAGGAGGCGCAGGTACTTGCGGAGCAACTGCGGGAGCCACGATCCTCCGGGCTGCACGTGCTCGGTGTTGTGGACAGTCTCTATTCACCCATCAAAGAGCGGCGGTTACCCTTACTGGGTACGGTGGCCGAGATCGAAGATATTATTAATCAGCATGGGATTGAAGAACTTGTGGTCGCCTCTTCTGCCCTCAGCCGGGAGGAACTGCTCGAACTGTTTGAACGGGTGAGCGCTCTACCACATGTAGAGTTGCGCCTGTCAACCGGCCTATTCGAAGTGCTCGCCACCGGTGTTCGAGTCAAGACCGCAGGGTACGTACCGCTCATGAGCCTCAACAAGCTACGTCTGGATCCCGTTGAGTTGGCTATGAAGACAGCCCTGGATTACGGGGTCTCCTTAATGGTCTTGGTGCTGTTTTTCCCGGTGCTTACAGCCATCGCCTTACTCATCAGGCTCGATTCGCCGGGACCGATTCTATACCGCCGTCAAGTGCTGGGCGTGGGTGGTAAAGCGTTCAACGCATTCAAATTCCGGACGATGTTCATTGATGGCGACGAGGTTCTTGCTAGGCACCCGGTTCTAGAACAGGAATTGGGTACCAACCATAAGCTTAAAAACGATCCCCGCGTCACTCGTGTAGGACGATGGCTGCGGAAGTACAGCCTGGATGAGTTTCCTCAACTATTCAACGTCCTGTTAGGTCAGATGAGCCTGGTCGGCCCACGCATGATTACGGCAGAGGAGGCTGAAAAGTATGGCCGCTTGCGTATGAACCTTCTAACGGTCAAACCTGGCATCACAGGGCTATGGCAAGTTTCCGGGCGCTCTGACGTCTCCTACGAAGAGCGGGTTCGGCTGGACACTCACTACATCCGTACCTATACGATCTGGCAGGATCTGCAGATCCTCTTTATCCAGACCCTGCCTGCCGTGATCAAGGGGCGGGGGGCTTATTGACAATCAGTGGTGAGTAGCTAGTGGGCAGCGAGCCTACCATCCTGCGACTAATCATTGTCCACTGATCACTAACCACTGCTCACTGTTGTTGAAGGGGTATTTGTGGAACTAAAGGAATATTTCTCCGTCATTTGGAAGTGGAAGTGGCTTGTCGTCCTGGCGGTGGTGGTTACAGTCACCACTAGCTTCTGGGTAACCTCTCGCGTACCGCCGGTCTATTCGACGACGACCACTTTAATGGTTGGCCGCTTTGTCCAGCGCCCGGATCCAACCCCTCAGGAGCTTCACATTAGCCAACTGTTAGCTGGAACCTATGTCCAACTTGTGACTCGGCAACCCATCTTACAGGCGACCGTTGATGCACTAGGGATGAATATGGGGTGGACCGCTCTACGTTCTCTGGTACACGCCAACGCTGTTGCTGGTACCCAGTTGATCCAGATCACTGTCATGGATACCGATCCGCAACGGGCGAAGATCATCGCCGACGAGATAGCCCATCAGCTGATCCTTCAGAGTCCCACTACACCGGAGCAGGAACAAGAGAAGCACCGCGAGTTTGTCAGCCAGCAACTGGGTGACCTACAGGGCAAGATCCAGGAAGCGGAGGAACGGATCGTCGAACTGGAAACACAACTTGCCGAGGAGTCCAGCGCACGAACGATCCGGGATATCCAAAGTCTAATTGATGCACAGCAGCAGAAGATCCTCACTTGGCAGAGCAACTACACCGGTTTGTTAGATTTGTATGCTAGTAGTCCCACCAATTCCCTGATCGTGGTGGAACCTGCTGGGATTCCCCACCGACCGATTAGCCCCAATCCGAAGCGCAACATGCTACTAGCCGCGAGCATTGGTCTTATTTTGGCGGTAGGTGGAGCCTTTTTGATAGAGTATCTAGACGATACGATCAAGAGCCGTGAGGACGTGAAACGGGTCCTCAACTTGCCCACTTTGGGAACGACCAGCCACATTCCCAACCTCCGGCAACCATCAGATCATCTAATGGTCGTTGACGCAGCCCACAGTGCCAAGACCGAGGAATACCGGGCCTTGCGTACTAGCATTCAGTTTTCTCAGCCGGCGAGCGATGACAGCACGCTTCTCATCACTAGCGCACTCCCAGGCGAGGGAAAGAGCACAGTAGCGAGCAATGTGGGTGCGGTGATGGCGATGGCCGGGATGGAGGTGATTCTCGTCGACGCCGACCTGCACCGACCGGCCCTTCACCGCTTCTTTGGTGTACCGAACGAGGTAGGCCTTTCCAACCTGATGGTCGATCGGGCGTTAGATCTCGAATCGACCTTGCTCGACACACCGGTGGAAGGACTCAAATTAATACCTAGCGGTCTGCTTCCTCCAAACCCTGCAGAACTGCTTGGATCGGAAGTGATGAAGTGGCGACTCGATCAGATGAAAGCATTAGCGGACGTTATTATCATTGATAGTCCGCCTGCGTTGGTGATGGCCGATACCGCTATTGTAGGAGCCCTCTGTACTGGCGCCCTCTTGGTGGTGAACGCGGGTCGTACACGTAGTGATATGGCGCGGCAACTCCGCGAAACAGTGGAGCAGGTGGGAGTAAACATCCTGGGGGTCGTGCTTAATAACGTCACCACCCACACGGGAGATTACTACTATCATCGCTACTACACACAAGAAGAAGCTGACGGAGCGCGTGTCCAGCTAGGGAACGCGGCCCGTGCCATAATCGGTCGCGTTGCTGTAAATGGCCACAACGGCAACACTGAGCGGAGCGCAACTGGGGGAAAGTGAAAGTGAAGGAGCAAGGGATACCATGAAAATTGGTGTTAGGGGCTGCTGAAATCAAGCCATCTGATCGCGGATGACTTACGACGAAGCGCTTGCTGCTGTTGACGATGATCCGGAGAATGGTCACGCTTGGTTTATCCTAGGAGCGTTCACGGAAGCGGAAGGGGACCTGTCGCAGGCACGGGACTACTATCGTCATGCCCTTGACCTCAATCCTGATTTATACGAGGCGCGCCTGGCACTCAACAAGGGCGAGGCGCGTGTGCTCGCCGTCGCAAGGCAGGGAATTGAACAACAGCAGCGACAAGAGGCAGCAAAGGCGCCGCAACTGGACCCCGAGGGGATAGCGGAACCAAATAAGTCGCTGCCCAAGACCTCGAAGCGCTTACTCCTCGCACTCGTTGCGTTAATCGCTCTTTGCACGATGAGTACCGTTTTCTCGCGTATCGTGGCGCAACCAGAGAAGGAGCCGACAGAGGCTTTCACGGCCCAAGCGGGCGACACAATGAAGAGCAACTCTAGTGGGGCAGCGATTGCACGACAACCAACTGGCATCCCTACCCCCACGCGTGCGCCATCGTCCACCACCACCGCCCGTGAAGTGGAATTGGTACTGGATGTAATTCCTGCTACCCCTTCGCCTAGCGCCACGTCGGAACCTGCTACAGCTACCAGCACCCGGACGGGGTTGGAAGCGTGCAAGATCATGCCCTTAGGAGACTCGATCACGGAAGGGTTGTACGGTGGCATCGAGCCTTCTGGCGACCTCAGGGTTGGCTACCGTCAGCCACTCTACCTAGCGTTGACCACAGCAGGGTACAACGTAGATTTCGTTGGCGGACTGCAGCATGGTTCGAACGCCACGCCCCCTTTTGACATCGATCACGAGGGACACTCTGGAGAGACAGATGATTACATAGCCGATCACGTATACGAGCGATTAGTTGCGAACCCAGCCGATATCGTACTGCTGCATATCGGTACCAACCATCTTGATCTGGACCCCTCCGATGTTGAACGGATCTTGGACGAGATTGACCGCTATAGTACGGATACCATTGTCGTCCTAGCACGCATCGTCAATCGCCAGGAGTATCATCCAGAGGTCGCCGTTTTCAATGATAACGTTCAAGCGATGGCAGAAACTCGTATCGCGAACGGGGACAAAATCATCATCGTTGATCAGGAAAGTGCCCTGGATTATCCCGGAGACATGTATGACGACTTCCATCCTAATCAAGCAGGCTACGATAAGATGGCAGCCGTATGGCAAGAGGGGCTAGAAGGTTTATTGCCGGCCTGTGACTGGCCAACACCCCTAGCTGCGATCGCCACCCGCATACCAACCGCCACGCAGACACCTGCCTCAACTGTAGAATCGGCTCCGATCGATTCGCCCGCGCCGAGTCCCACGATTACCGCAATCGAAGCGCCGAGCGACGACAGTATGCCAACTGCTACGGTAATGTCGTATGCCCTCAATGTTCGCGGTGGACCTGATCGGAGCTCCAGTATCGTAGGTGAACTCCGTCGCGGGCAAGAAGTAGGACTTGCAGGCTTCCGTAACGAGAATGGGGATGCAACCTGGGTGCAGGTTGTCCTACCCGATGGTACAACTGGCTGGGTCAACGCCCGCTACCTGCAGAGCGACTTCCCATTCGCCGACCTCGCAGTCAGTGGTCAGTGATCAGTGGAACGGCTAGTAGGTGGTAGATAGGGACGGATTGTGGGGGTGTGGGAGTATTGGGGTGTAGGGGTGTAACGGATAATAATCACGAAGACACAAAGGGCACGAA
>JALZCF010000621.1 GCA_030863245.1 Chloroflexota bacterium | reverse complement strand
GATAGAGGCTGGGTGCCCACATTAGTAACCATCAGGGTAAAACGCACGCTGTCGCCTACACTCTCCACTTGGAGCGAAGAGACGAGTGGCGTCGTGCGAGTTTCGTCAGGCATGGCTCCACTATCGGTAGAAGGGTGCTGAGATGCAGGCTCGCCCGGCCGGCAGCCCAGGGCGGCCGCCGCCAGGAGAACCACCACCAGGCGCGCAAATATGGGGCGGATCGGCAGTGCAATCTTTCCTAGGTTCTCCGGCATACACTCTGCACCCGCAGTGGAGGAAGGATCGACTATACACCGCCTGCCCCTTGACCCTCTGGGGCAGGACGTGCCATGAGCCGGCTCGTTCGCGACTCGAAATCGCAAGAAAAAGGCCGCGCCCGGCGGGCGTTCCTGAGCTTTCGGGAGCCGGGAAGAGCCGCGCTTGCGAAAAATTTCACAAGCGCCTATATTGCCGCAGCACCTACCCGGACAGGAGGCGCACGGATGGAGCGTTCACCCCGGCCCCCGTGGGAGAGGGACCAACGCACCCAGGCTAGCCAGGCGGGCGAGTTGATGGGCGTTGGCATTCAGTTTGCCGCGTCTATTGTATTCTTTCTGCTTGTGGGCAGGTGGGTGGATGTCCAGCTGGGAACTACTCCGCTGTTCCTCATACTGGGAGTCTTCTTGGGAGCGGGAGGTGGCTTCTATGCCATGTACCGGAGACTGGTGATCAAGCCGAGAGAGCGGCAGGAACAGGAGAAACGGGAGCAGAGGTGAGAGGATACGCAGTTCGTTATGCTCTTGCCGCCGCGGCGCTGACCGGACTGGCAGTGCTCGTTGGGCTGGCGCTGGCCAGACCAGCGGCGCGGGACGGCGTGCTCATTGGCGGAGCGATAGCGTTGGGGCTGCAGGTGGTCAGCTTCTGCGTCTTGGAGCTCGTTCTCTTCCCGCAAAGGAGGCTCCTCGCTTTTGCAGTAGGCGTTGTGGTCCGCCTGTTCGGCTTCGTGCTGGCCGCGCTGGTGCTCATCCCTTCGCTGGCGCTGCCACTAGGTCCAACGCTGCTCACGCTGGTAGCGGTTTTCGTCCTCACCAATCTGCTGGAGCCGGTGATCCACCATACGGCTCCGTTGCGGGGAGGCTGAATGCTCGCGACGATTCTTCTTGCCCTCACGATACTAATAGCCCCCCCGCAGGGGGAGCCAACGATCCCGCCTCCAACGGTGCCGGCGCACGCGACCGCGGAGACCCCACCGGCGGGCGACGACATCATGCACCACGTGCTCGACGAGCGGAAACTCAAGGTTCCATTCGCCGGTTATGTGTATCTCCCGCCTGCGGGATCGTGGATGCTGGGGCCGCTCGACATCACGCCAACGAAGTACGTGGTCTATCTGTGGATCACGGGATTGCTGATGCTGCTCATCTTCATCCCGGCCGGTCGAGCTGCACGGCGCTGCCACGCGACGGGGGATTGCCCGCGCGGCGGGCACAATGTGATCGAGGCGATGGTCTTGTTTTTCCGTGACCAGATCGTGATGCCGAACATCGGTCACGGAGGAGAGCGCTACGTTCCCTTTGTGACGACGCTCTTCTTCTTCATCGTGATCGCCAACCTGTTGGGGCTGGTTCCGTACGGGGGCTCGCCAACCGCAAACATATCGGTGACCGCTGCGCTCGCGCTGCTATCGCTCGTGGTTGTTGAAATTGCGGGGATGAAAGCTCTCGGTCCCTCGGGCTACATGGCGACGATCGTTTACTGGAACAAGGATCTGCCGCTCGGCCTGCGTATCCCGATGGCGCTGATCCTCACGCCGGTCGAGCTCCTGGGAAAGTTCTCCAAGCCGTTTGCACTGGCGATCCGGCTGATGGCGAACATGACTGCGGGGAAGATCGTCATTTACTCGCTGATCGGGCTGCTTTTCGTCTTCGGCAGCTGGTGGGTGGTGGTCGGCCCCATTGCGATGACGGTGGCGCTGATGTTCCTGAAGATTTTCGTGGCCTTCCTGCAGGCCTACATCTTTGCGCTGCTGACCAG